>CBDTVN010000071.1:0-14136 GCA_965364195.1 uncultured Sulfitobacter sp.
CGCGGGGCAATCTGATCTCACTGCGGTTCGAGCGGGCAACTGCACGGCGGATTGATGCGGCGAGTGCGCGGCAGATTGATTTGCGGTTTCGGGCGCGGGTCTCTGACGGTTGACTTAGTGCGCGCGGGTTGCGGGCGACTGACCCCATGCGCCCGGATCGAGGGCGATAATTCATCAACGCCAAATGGCATACTACAGGAGTAGAAAACGATGGCTGTTCAAGCAGGTAAAGACCTTTTGGTCAAAGTGGATATGAGCACCGATGGCAACTACGAAACCATCGCGGGATTACGGGCCACGCGCATCAGTTTCAATGCAGAGGCTGTCGATGTAACCGCGCTCGACAGTCAGGGTGGCTGGCGTGAGTTGCTGGCTGGGGCGGGTGTCCGTTCGGCGGCGATCAGTGGATCGGGTGTATTTCGCGATGAGGCGACGGACGAACGGGCGCGCCAGCTTCTTTTTGATGGTTTGACACCGAATTTTCAGGTGGTGATCCCCGAATTTGGCATCGTTGAGGGGCCGTTTCAGGTGACCTCATTGGAGTATGCGGGACAGTTGAATGGAGAGGCGACGTATGACTTGTCATTGGCCTCGGCGGGTGAGTTGCAGTTCATTCCTTACGTCGATCCGGTCATCTGAGCATGGAAAATCGGTGGAGGGGAGAGGTGGTGCTGGTTTTGGATGGCCAACACCATCGGATGCGCCTGACGTTGGGCGCATTAGCGGAACTGGAGGAAGATCTGGCAGAGTCATCGCTTATGGGATTGGTGCAACGGTTTGAGGCCAGTGCGTATAGCACGCGCGATGTGCTGGCGCTGCTCTGTGCTGGATTGCGCGGTGGCGGGGTGCAGATGGATCCTGACGCGCTGGCGGCAGCCGAGATTGGCGGTGGCCCGATGCGGGCGGCGCAGGCGGCGGCCGAGCTTCTGGCGCGGGCGTTTGTGGTGGACGTATGAGCGCGGGCTTTGACTGGCCTGCGCTGATGAGGGCGGGGCTGCACGGGCTGGGCCTTACGCCGGATACGTTCTGGGCGCTGACGCCTGCGGAGTTGCAGATGATGCTGGGCAGTAGAGCAGGTACTGGCCCGATGCTGAGTGAGGGCCTAGCGGCGCTCATGGCGATCTATCCCGACAAGTTAAAGGATCAAAGTGATGAGAGATGATGACGGTTTTGACGACCTGGCGACGGACGCGCAATCGCTGAACCAGACGATAGGGCAGACGAGTGTATTGGTCTCGGGGTTCGACAGTGAATTGCGGCGGATGAGTACATCGCTGTCCGCGACAGGCAAAGATATGGCGACACTTGAGAAGGGGCTGAGTCGAGGTTTGCGCAAGGCATTTGACGGTGTGGCTTTTGACGGGATGAAGCTGTCGGATGCGCTCAGCACGGTGGCACAGTCGCTCTCCAACAGCGCGTACAACGCCGCAATGAAACCTGTAGCTAACCACTTTGGAGGGTTGCTCACACAGGGGATTGGCGGGCTGGTGCAGGGAATTTTACCTTTTGCCAATGGTGCGCCGTTCAGTTCTGGCCGTGTGATGCCGTTTGCGGATGGGGGCGTTGTCTCTCAGGCGACGCATTTCGGGATGCGCGGGGGCATGGGGGTCATGGGAGAGGCGGGGCCGGAGGCGATTATGCCGCTGGCACGTGGCCCTGATGGCAAGTTGGGTGTGAAAGCAGGAGGCGGTGGCGGTGGTGCGCCCACGGTTGTCATGAACATTACCACGCCCGATGTGGCCGGCTTTCAGCGTTCACGCGGGCAGATCGCCGCACAGATGAGCCGCGCGTTGAGCGCTGGTCAGAAAAACCGGTAACAGAAGGGGGAGCGGCGATGAACTTTCATGAGGTACAATTTCCAACGGGTTTGAGTTTTGGCGCGTTGGGTGGTCCGCAGCGGCGGGTGGATGTGGTGACATTGGCTAACGGCTATGAGGAGCGCAACACACCTTGGGCGCATTCGCGCCGTGTCTATGATGCCGGGTTGGGGCTGCGCTCGCTTGATGATGTCGAGACGATGATCGCGTTCTACGAAGCGCGGTTTGGCCAGATGTTCGGATTTCGCTGGAAGGATTGGTCCGATTACAAATCGGGCAAGCCTTCGGTGGCGATTGATCGCCAAGATCAACAGATAGCGGTTGGCGATGGGGTCATGACCGCATTCCAACTCATCAAGACCTACCGCTCTGGCGGGCATATCTATGCACGGCCCATCACCAAGCCGGTTCGCGGAAGCGTTTTGGTTGCCGTTGAGCAGGACGATAAGCTGGATACCGTCGATTACAGGGTGGATGAAACCACTGGCGTGATCACTTTTAACCATCCGCCTGACCCCGATACCCGGGTCTTTGCGGGCTATGAGTTCGATGTTCCTGTACGCTTTGACAGTGACAGCCTGCTCACCAATATCGCGAGTTTTAATGCGGGGCAGGTGCCGGATATTCCGGTGCGTGAGGTGCGGGTATGAATGGTGATTTCAACGCCGCTTTGGCTGTTCATCTGGAAAGTGGGCTGACAACTGTGTGTCACGCTTGGGCGATTACGCGCAAGGACGGTAAGGTGTTTGCCTTCACCGATCACGATTTGCCGCTGCGTTTTGCGGGTGTCGAGTTTCGGGCCGATACGGGGTTAAGCGCGCTGGCGCTGGCGCAATCGACGGGGCTGTCGGTGGACAACTCCGAGGCGTTGGGGGCTTTGTCGGACGCGAGCTTGCGCGAGGACGAGATTGAGCAAGGGCGCTTTGATGGGGCTGAAATTGAGGCTTGGCTGGTCAACTGGGCGGATACATCACAGCATTGGCTGAACTTTCGCGGGCATCTGGGCGAGTTGACGCGCGCGGGTGGTGGGTTTCGCGCAGAATTGCGCGGCTTGACCGAAGCGTTGAACCGCCCAATGGGGCGGGTTTATCAAAAGCCGTGTTCGGCAGTGTTGGGTGATCGCACCTGCCGGTTCAATCTGGCGCAGGAAAGCTATGCGCAGGCGCTGCCCGTTCAGGCGGTGGAGGGCGCACGGCGCTTTGTCTGGCGTGATTTCCTAACCTATGACACCGATTGGTTCACGCGCGGGCGGCTTGAAGTTCTGGACGGCCCTGCGGCGGGTCTTTGGGGAACGATCAAATCGGACCGAATTGACGGTTCTGCACGGGTACTCGAGCTTTGGGAGCCTATTCGCGGCGCCGTAGAGGCGGGTACGCATGTGCGGCTGGTGGCGGGGTGCGATAAGCGGGCGGATACTTGCAGGCTCAAATTTAACAATTTTGAAAATTTCCAAGGCTTTCCCGATTTGCCAGGGGAAGATTGGATCCTGTCGGTGCCAAGCAGCACGAATACCAATGGCGGTGGGTCGCGCCGATGAAGGGTGCGCGCGTCGTAGCTGCTGCACGCGGCTGGATCGGGACGCCCTATGTGCATCAATCTGCGGTGCGCGGTGCGGGCTGTGACTGTCTGGGTCTCATTCGTGGAGTGTGGCGTGAGATATATGGAGCGGAACCGGAGGCCATCCCTGCCTATTCCATGGATTGGTCAGAACCGCAGGGTGAGGAGCGTTTGTGGGATGCTGCCCTGCGCCATTTGACAGCTAAACCTGTGTGCGCTGCTGCAACTGGGGATGTTCTTTTGTTTCGAATGCGGCAGGGCGCTGTGGCCAAGCATCTGGGACTTTTGTCCCACGTTGGCAACGATGCACGATTTATCCACGCCTATTCGCGCCTCGGCGTGGTCGAGAGTGCGTTGGGTGCGCCGTGGCGTCGCCGTGTGGTGGCGTGTTTTGAATTTCCCGAGGAGGTCATCTGATGGCGACGATATTATTTTCCGCGGCGGGTGCTGCAGTTGGCGGTTCTGTTGGAGGAACGTTGGCGGGGTTATCATCAGTGGCCGTCGGGCGGGCCGTTGGCGCCACGCTGGGCCGAGTGGTGGACCAGAAAATCCTTGGTAGTGGTGGGCAGGCCGTCGAGACTGGAAAAGTGGACCGCTTTCGCCTGACAAGTGCGGGTGAGGGAGATCCGATTACGCAGCTTTACGGTCGTTTGCGAATTGGCGGGCAGATAATTTGGGCGTCGGAGTTCGAAGAAGCCACGACCACCAGTGGGGGCGGTAAGGGAGGCAATTCCCAGCCGAAAACGACTGAATATAGCTATACCGTGAATGTGGCGATTGCGCTGTGTGAGGGCGAGATCACGCGGGTTGGCCGGATTTGGGCGGATGGTGAAGAGATAGCGCCCGATGACTTGAACATGACGGTCTATACGGGCAATGCGGATCAACAGCCTGATCCGTTGATGGAAGCGATCGAGGGTCCGGGCATGGTACCAGCCTACCGCGGTACGGCCTATGTGGTGATGGAAGCTTTGGGGCTACAACAGTTTGGCAACCGTGTGCCGCAGTTCAGTTTCGAGGTAATCCGGCCTGAGCAGCGCGGCGCGGAATGCGCAACCCATGCCCTGAGCTATGGGGTGGAGGGTGTTGCGCTGATCCCAGGTACGGGCGAATATGCGTTGGCGGCATCGCCTGTGAGCTATGAGGGTGACGGCAAGGCGCGCTGGAGTGCGAATATCAACTCCCCCTCGGGCAAGACTGACTTTGTGACGTCGCTGGAGACCTTGGAGGGCGAATTGCCGGAGCTGAAGGCGGCGTCCTTGGTCGTGTCGTGGTTTGGGTCAGATTTGCGGATGGGGGAATGCCTTGTCCAGCCGAAGGTTGAGGACCCTGATATTGACGGGGAAGAGATGCCATGGCGCGTAGCGGGTGTGTCGCGCAATGCCGCGGAAGTAATCGCGCGCGGGCTGGACAGCCGACCGATCTATGGCGGGACACCTGCGGATGCCGCCGTCGTTGAGGCCATTCAAGCGATGAACGCGGCCGGTAAGGCGGTGATGTTCTATCCCTTTATCCTGATGGACCAGATTGACGGCAATACACTGTTCAATCCCTATTCCGCAGAAGAGGGGCAGCCTGCGCTGCCATGGCGAGGTCGGATTACGCTGGACCGTGCGCCGGGCATTGATGGTTCTACTGATGGGACTGCTGCAGCGGCAGAAGAGGTTGCCGCATTTTTCGGGACGGTGCAGGCTGCTGATTTCACCGTGGCAAACGGTACTGTGACGTATAGTGGGCCGCAAGAATGGACGCTTTCGCGGTTCATTTTGCATTACGCAGCATTATGCAAAGCAGCGGGCGGCGTAGATGCGTTTTGTATTGGTTCCGAGATGCGCGGGCTGACACAGGTGCGCGCGGGGCGAAATGATTTTCCGGCAGTGCAGGCGTTTATTGCTCTCGCATCTCAGGTGCGTGCGATTGTGGGGCCGCAGACAAAGATTAGCTATGCGGCGGACTGGAGTGAGTATTTCGGCTATCGGCCGCAAGACGGCACGGGGGATCGGCTGTTTCACCTTGACCCGCTATGGGCCGATCCGCAGATCGATTTCATCGGTATCGACAACTATATGCCGCTGTCAGACTGGCGCGAAGGAGTGGAGCACACCGACGCGCAGGAGTGGGATGACATCTATAATCTGCGCTACCTTCAATCCAACATTGAAGGGGGTGAAGGTTATGATTGGTTTTATGGATCGATTGAGGAGCGCGATGCGCAAATTCGAACGCCGATCACCGACGGGGCGCATGATGAGCCGTGGATTTTTCGCAATAAGGATATCCGCAACTGGTGGAGCAACTTACACCATGATCGTATCGACGGTGCCCGCAGCAATGATCCCACGGCATGGCTGCCGGGACACAAGCCTGTTTGGTTTACGGAATATGGCTGTGCCGCCATTGACAAGGGGACGAACCAGCCGAACAAGTTTCTCGATCTGAAATCATCCGAGAGCCGTCTGCCGCGCTTCTCTGATGGCGGGCGCGATGATCTGATCCAGATGCAGTATCTACGTGCGATGATCGATTATTGGGCGCAAGATCAGAATAATCCGCAGGGCATTGAGTATGAAGGCCCGATGATTGATATGCGCCGTGCATTTGTATGGGCGTGGGATGTTCGGCCCTATCCGTTCTTTCCAAACAGTCGCGAATTGTGGAGTGACGGGAACAATTATGCACGGGGGCATTGGCTCAACGGGCGCACCTCTGCACGCAGCCTTGCCTCTGTCGTGTCTGAGATTTGTAGCCGCTCTGGTGTGAGTGCGTTTGACACAAGCGGCCTTTACGGAGTGGTGCGTGGGTACGCTGTGTCGGATGTGGGTGATGCGCGCTCCTCGCTACAGCCGCTTATGCTGCGTTATGGCTTTGATGCTGTGGAGCGGGACGGGGTTTTACTGTTCCGGATGCGGAACGGTCTGCGCGAGACTGCGCTTGATGATGCGCAGTTCGCCGTGAGCCCTGACCTCGACGGTACAACCGTGCAGGTACGCGAAGCAGATGCAGCGCTATCGGGGCGTGTCAGGCTGAGGTTCATTCAAGCAGACGCAAGTTTTGACGTGATCTCGGAAGAGGCGGTGCTGCCTGATGAGGAGACACATGCAGTGGCTGCAAGTGAGTTCAACATGGTCCTTACCCGCGCTGAGGGGCGACAAGTGGCAGAGCGATGGCTCAATGAGGCGCGGATTGCGCGCGAAACGGTGCAGTTTGCGTTGCCGCCCTCAAAGATGGCCGTGCGTGCGGGGGATGTTATCTCACTTCCGGCGGATCAGGAGGAGGGTGCATCGCTGTACCGGATTGACCGTGTGGATCAGGCAGAATTCCAGCAGGTTGAGGCAGTGCGTATTGACCCACAGGTCTATGCCGCGTCGCCGCTTTCAGACGAGTTGGTGGGGTTGCGCCCCTTTGTGGCTCCTGTGCCAGTATATCCGCTCTTTCTGGACTTGCCGCTCATTACGGGGGATGAGGTGCCACATGCGCCCCATATCGCAGCCAGTGCTGATCCATGGCCGGGAAGTGTGGCGTTGTATTCAAGCCTCACAGATCAGAACTATGGCCTTAACACGATCCTGCCAATCCGTTCGACAATTGGGGAGACACTGTCCGTGATGCAACGTGGTTGTGCGGCAATGATGGACCGAGGGGATGCTGTCGAAGTGAAGCTGATCAGCGGACGACTTGAAACAGTCAGTCAGGATGCGCTGTTGAGTGGTGCAAACCTTGCTGCGATTGGAGATGGGAGCAGCGACAATTGGGAAGTGTTTCAGTTTCGCAAAGTAGAGCTGATCGCACCGCTGACGTATCTCTTGAGTGATAGGATCCGCGGGCAGGCAGGATCGGATGCTTTGATCCCCGATGTTTGGCCTTCGGGTTCGCAATTTGTGCTGCTCAATTCTGTACCGCAGCAGATTGATCTCAGGCGGAACCAGCGCAGTGTGGTTCAGAACTACCGGATCGGGCCTGCACAGCGTAGGGTGAGTGACCCGTCCTACAGGCAGTTTGAGCGCGCCTTCGGCGGCAACGGACTGCGGCCCTACGCTCCAGCACATCTGCGCGCAGCGCGGCAAAGCGATGGGACATTATCGATTACGTGGGTGCGACGAACGCGTATTGATGGTGACGGCTGGGAAACGCTTGAGGTGCCTTTGGGTGAGGAAAGCGAATCCTATCTTTTGCGTATGATCAAAGACGGTTCTGTGCTGCGTGAGGAAAGTGTGACAGCGCCGGTGTTTGACTATTCGGCGTCTGCGCAGAATGGCGATGGCGCAGTGGGCGCATTTGAGATCGAGGTCGCGCAGGTCTCGGCCTCATATGGCGCCGGACTGTTCCAACGGATCGAGATCGCGCCATTGTGAGGAGGATTGGACTGATGGACCTGCATCACGCCGCCCGCGCGGTGCAGGGCGCTCCACGAGAGAGGCGAGAAGCGGCTTGTTTTCATCTGATATGGCGTGCGCATGTCGCTGATAAATATGTAAAACGATTGCAGAAACTACACCCGCTCTGGGGTGACGGCAGCTTGAGGGCGGCCGCATTGGCAGATTTGGACGGTATGGCGCATTGGATCATGTCCCCCGACATACTTGACTGTTTTGCCCTTGTTTCAAGGGTTTTGGTTGAAAAGGAGCGTGCGGATACTGACCGGTAAAGATTTGGACGGGTTTGCACTTTGCTCAACTGTGTTAAACAGAGGGGGCAATTGAGAACAAGGAGCCGTACCCATGGCCAACCCGCAAAGCAAAATAGCGTCTGTTGATCCTGTCTGGGACCAAATCAAACGCGATGCGCAGAAAGCCGTTGCCGAGGAGCCGCTGATTGGCGGTTTTGTCCACGCAACCATCCTGCATCACGCCTCCATTGAAAAAGCACTGTCGTACCGCGTAGCGGCAAAGCTTGCCTCCAATGAGATGTCGATGATGGTGGTGCGTGAAGTGGTCGATCAGGCCTATGCCGATGATCCGGGCCTTGTGGAGGCTGCGCGTGCCGATTTGGTGGCGATCTTTGACCGCGACCCAGCCTGTCACCGCCTGCTGCAACCAATCTTGTACTTCAAGGGCTATCAGGCCGTCCAAGCCTACCGCGTGGGCCACTACCTCTGGAACAAAGGGCAGCGTGACCTCGCTTACTTCTTCCAGATGCGGATTTCTGAGATTTTCGGTGTTGATATACATCCCGGTGCGACCATCGGGAAGGGGATCATGATTGACCATGCCCATTCGATTGTTATCGGCGAGACGGCCGTGGTAGGCGATAACGTTTCGATGCTCCATTCTGTGACCCTCGGCGGTACTGGGAAAGAAGAAGAAGATCGTCATCCAAAGATTGGCGATGGCGTTCTGATCGGTGCAGGCGCCAAAGTGCTTGGGAACATCAAAGTTGGCCACTGCAGTCGCATCGCCGCAGGCTCGGTTGTGCTGGAAGACGTGCCGCCGTGTAAAACGGTCGCGGGGATTCCTGCGCGCATTGTCGGAGAGGCAGGGTGCGATCAGCCATCGATATCCATGAACCACATGCTTGGTCCTTGGGACGAATAACTGCCTGATTGACGTGAATAAGGCCGGAGAGTTTCTCCGGCCTTATTACTTATTACTCTAGAAGGGATCAGGGGGGGGGCGTCCCTCAAACTCCACAAGATCTTTCTAGCCAAAAGAAATATTAGGCCAGCATGGTCATTGGCGCTTCGAGATTTGCTTTGATGGCGTTCAGCAATTCTGCACCTAACGCGCCATCGATCACACGGTGATCTACCGAGAGCGTGACGGACATCACCGTTGCAATTCCAAGTTCCCCATCCGCTCCCACGACTGGTTTTTTGGTGCCAGCACCAACAGCCAAGATTGCGCCATGGGGCGGGTTGATCACGGCGTCAAAGTTATCGATGCCGAACATCCCAAGGTTAGAGATGGCAAAGCTGCCGCCCTGATACTCGTGTGGCGCCAGTTTGCGATCCCGTGCGCGGCCAGCGAGATCTTTCATCTCGGCGCTGAGTGCTGAGAGGGATTTCATCTCGGCGTCTTTGAGTACCGGGGTAAACAGGCCACCCTCGATTGCAACGGCCACTGCCACGTCAGATGGTTTGAGCTTGAAGACTTTGTCACCGGCCCAAACAGCATTGGCATCGGGCACCTCTTGTAGCGCCAGAGCGCAGGCTTTGATGATAAAGTCATTAACCGAAAGTTTCACGCCCCGTGGCTCAAGCTGTTTGTTCAACTGTGCACGGAACGCCATCAGCGCATCGAGCTGGATGTCGCGGCGCAGATAGAAGTGCGGCACGGTTTGCTTGGCCTCGGTAAGGCGTGCGGCAATCGTTTTGCGCATACCGTTGAGGGTGATTTCCTCGTATTCACGGTCGGCATACATCTTGGCAATCACATCGCTGGACGGGCCAGAGGCCATGGCCGCGGGTGCAGGGCTTGATGCTGCTTCAGGCGCAGCTCCAGCTTTGGGTGCCGCTGTTTGCGTCGCGCTTTCAACATCTGCTTTCACGATGCGGCCATGCGGTCCCGAGCCTTTGATCTGCGTGAGGTCTAGACCCTTTTGTGCAGCGATGCGGCGCGCTAGTGGAGATGAAAATACCCGACTTCCGTCTGCCTTGGCAGCAGCAGCAGGGGTCGCAACGGTTGCACCGCTGCCATTCCCTTTGGCAGGAGCTTTCGTATCAGAGGCACCGGAAGGCGCTACATTGCCGGAGCTTTCGGCTTTTGGCGCTGAGGTTTCACCAATGTCGTCAGCGCTTTCGCCCTCTTCGAGCAGCACTGCGATTGCGGCGTTTACTTTAACCCCTTCGGTGCCCTCGGCGATGAGGATCTTGCCGATCACCCCTTCGTCAACGGCTTCAAACTCCATTGTCGCTTTGTCGGTTTCGATCTCGCACATCACATCACCGGAGGAGACGGTGTCACCCTCCTTGACCAGCCATTTGGCCAGCGTGCCTTCTTCCATGGTGGGTGAGAGGGCGGGCATGAGGATTTCTGTAGGCATACTGTCCGCTCCTTATTTATATGTGACTTTTTTCACGGCTTCGATAACTTCGCCCGTTGTCACAAGTGCATGTTTTTCCAAATTCGCCGCGTAAGGCATAGGCACATCCTTACCGGTGCAGCAAATCACAGGCGCGTCGAGATAATCAAACGCCTCCTGCATAACGACGGAACTGATATAGCTGCCGACACTGCCTTGGGGCCAGCCTTCTTCGACTGTGACCAAGCGATTGGTTTTCATCACCGATTTAATGATTGCCGGCGTGTCCATCGGACGCAGTGTGCGCAGGTCGATGACTTCGGCATTGATGCCTTCCTCGGCCAGCTTTTCGGCGGCTTCCAAAGCATATGTCATCCCGATGCCAAAACTGACGATGGTCACGTCATCGCCTTCCCGCCAGATGCGCGCTTTTCCAAACGGTACCGTATAGTCTTCCACATCCGGCACATCGAAGCTGCGGCCATAGAGGATTTCATTTTCAAGAAAGATCACAGGGTTCGGATCACGGATCGCCGTTTTCATCAGACCTTTATAATCCGACGCGGAGTAGGGCATCGCGACTTTCAAGCCCGGTACCTGCATGTACCATGCGGCGTAGTCTTGCGAGTGCTGTGCACCCACACGCGCGGCGGCGCCGTTCGGGCCGCGGAACACCATCGGTGCGCCCATCTGACCGCCGGACATATAGAGCGTCTTGGCCGCAGAGTTGATAATATGGTCAATCGCCTGCATGGCGAAGTTGAATGTCATGAACTCCACAATCGGACGCAAGCCGCCAAAGGCTGCACCAGTGGCGATACCGGCAAATCCGTGCTCGGTGATTGGCGTGTCAATCACGCGCTTTGCACCAAACTCGTCCAGCATTCCTTGCGAAATCTTATAGGCACCTTGGTATTCGGCGACCTCTTCACCCATCAGGAAAACGCTATCGTCGCGACGCATCTCTTCGGACATGCCATCACGCAACGCTTCTCGTACCGTTTGCTGCTTGAGCTTTGTGCCTTCTGGCCAATCGGGTGTGGTGTCCGTCTGCGGGGCTGCAGGCGCAGCATTTGCGGGGGCAGAGTCCGACATTTGCGCTGGAGCCGCTGCTTCGGCGGGTGTATTTGACACGACAGCGGCAGAAGCATCTTCGCCTTCTTCCAACAAAGTCGCAATCGCAGTGTTCACTTTTACGCCCTCGGTGCCTTCTGCGATCAGGATCTTGCCCATGACGCCTTCGTCCACAGCTTCAAATTCCATCGTCGCTTTGTCGGTTTCGATTTCGCACATCACATCACCGGAGGCGACCGTATCGCCCTCCTTGACCAGCCATTTGGCCAGCGTGCCTTCTTCCATGGTGGGGCTCAGTGCGGGCATCAGAATTTCAATTGCCATGGTTTAAGCCTCCAGCTCTGCGTAAATGTCTGTCCAAAGCTCGTCGAGGTGCGGCTCGGGGCTCTCTTTTGCGAACTCCGCACTCTCGTTGACGACCTTCTTAATATCTTTGTCGATGGCTTTGAGGTCATCTTCGGTTGCATGCTTACCGGTCAGCAACAGATTGCGCACAGCCTCTATCGGGTCACGCTCGCTGCGCATCTTCTGCACTTCCTCGCGGGTCCGGTATTTAGCAGGGTCCGACATGGAGTGGCCGCGGTAACGATATGTTTTGATTTCAAGGATGTAGGGGCCATTGCCCGCGCGGCAGTGCGCCACGGCCTTCTCACCAGCGGCTTTCACGGCCAGCACGTCCATGCCGTCCACTTCTTCACCTTGGATGCCATACGCGGCACCGCGCTCCCAATAGCTGGGAGAGTGGGTGGAGCGTTTGGTCGAAGTGCCCATGGCGTATTGGTTGTTTTCGATCACAAAGATACAGGGCAAGTCCCAGATTTCGGCCATGTTATAGGCCTCGTAGACCTGACCCTGGTTCGCCGCACCGTCACCGAAGTAGGTGAAGGTCACGTTGTCATTGCCTTTATATTTGTCCGAGAAGGCAAGGCCCGCACCCAGTGGCACCTGTGCTGCGACAATGCCGTGACCGCCGTAGAAATGCTTCTCTTTCGAGAACATATGCATCGAGCCGCCTTTGCCCTTGGAGTAGCCACCTTCGCGGCCTGTCAGCTCTGCCATCACACCCTTGGGGTCCATCCCGCAGGCCAGCATGTGGCCGTGATCGCGGTAGGAGGTGATGCGCTTGTCGCCTTCCTTGGCTGCGGCCTCAAGGCCCACAACAACCGCTTCTTGCCCGATGTAAAGGTGGCAGAAACCACCGATTAGGCCCATACCATACAGCTGGCCCGCCTTTTCCTCGAACCGCCGGATCAACAGCATATCTCGGTAATAGGCCATCAATTCTTCGGGTGAAATATTGGATGGGGTTGTTTTGGCACTCGGCTTTTTGGCAGCCATAAAGGCGATCCTCCCGTAGGCGCCAAGGATGAGCGCCAAATATAGTTTAACGTTAAACTATATCATAGCGGATTCGAATAGCATTGGCGAGAGGGCTTTGTGCGGAGCTGTACTGCGATAAATGCAAAGCTTGATTAACGAATTACAATCTCGTCTGCGCGCACCATCCCAAGGACGGAGCGGGCCTGCTCGTCCAGAAGATCAAGGTCGAGGTAATCATCAGAGAGGCGAAGCGTGAGATTTTCCATTTGGACCACTTCGGCGCGGACCTGAATGAGCTGATCACGCATGTCGTTCGCTTCGGCCAAAATCTCGGCTCGGCGGAACAAGCCAAAATCGCCCTGAACCGCAGCAAACGTGAAGTAAAGACTCAGCGCAAAAGCAATCGCAAAGAAAAGAATTGGTCCGAATGCGGGTTTGCTCATGCGCTGATGCCTAATTGGTACCTGTAGAAACTGCCGTCTAAGCCACCTCTTATCGGGTGGTAGGTATTGTATGACACAACCGATTCGCAAAGGGAATCCCTTATGATTCGCAAAGGCGAAAAAACTGCAATTAAGTTGTGGATATCCGGTTAACCGCCCAAAGCCGCGACGCCGGGCAGGGTCTTGCCCTCCATCCACTCCAGAAACGCACCGCCAGCAGTCGAGATATAGGTGAAATCATCGGCAACTCCCGCTTGATTGAGTGCCGCGACCGTATCACCACCGCCTGCGACCGAGATCAACACGCAATCGCGGGTTTGCTTTGCCGCCACCTGCGCCGCCGCAACCGTAGCTGTGTCAAACGGCGCAATTTCGAACGCGCCCATCGGCCCGTTCCAGATTACCGTCCTGAGCCCTTCAATTGCCACACGCATCTGGCCGATCGTTGCAGGCCCTGCATCAAGAACCATCTGGTTCGGTTCCAGCACAGTATCCGACCCCAGAAGGGAGACGATGTGGTCCGCACCCGCTTTGAATTCCGTCGCCACCAACCCGTCCACGGGCAAAAGCACACGGCAGCCCGCCCTAGACGCCTGTGCCATGATATCGCGCGCGGTGCCCAGATAGTCCTCCTCGCAGAGCGACGCACCCAACTGCGCTCCCTGTGCCACGAGGAACGTATTTGCCATCCCGCCGCCAATTATCAATAGATCAAGACGGTTCACGAGGTTCTCGAGCAGCGCGATCTTCGTAGATACTTTTGCACCACCCACAACTGCGCCCACAGGCCGCTCAGGCTTGGACAGCGCAGCTTCGAGCGCGGATAGCTCGGCTTGCATCAATCGGCCTGCACAGCACGGCAACAAATGCGCCAGCGCTTCGGTAGAGGCGTGCGCACGGTGCGCGGCGGAAAACGCGTCATTACAATAGACATCGCCAAGCTTTGCCAGACGCGCCGCAAATTCGGG
>CBDTVN010000072.1:0-14039 GCA_965364195.1 uncultured Sulfitobacter sp.
TTCACGCAGCGTGAGTGGTTTCGCGTATGGTTTGAGGTGTTTCACGTAAGCGCGGTAGCGTGGCGCTGGGTGCAGTGGTTTGCAGAATGCATACTAAATCAGCCCAAGGAAACACCACATGTCAGCACTCATTACACAAACGCCAATCTGGGTTTGGCCGCTCTTTATTCTGCTCGTCGTTTTGGGGCTGCGCGCGCGCCATGAGCGGTTGGTTCCGATTGCCATGTTCTATGCGCTGCCGCTTTTGGGGTTCTCGGCGTTGAATGCCGTGTATGGATTGGGGGCCGGGCCATCGATCTGGGTGATTTTTGCGGCGGCCTATGGGGCGGGAATATATGGTGGCTATCTGGTACAGCGCCAATGGATCCTTGGGCGGGACGGGCACAGGGTACTGTTAGCGGGAGAAAGCTTGACGCTGACGATGATGATGTTGGTGTTCGGTGCCAGTTTTGTCGGTGGATTTCTTGAGGCAGTTGCGCCGCAGACCTATTCGAGTTTGGGGTTCCAAGTGATCTTTGCATCCGTGGTCGCACTCAGCAGTGGCAGTTTCGCGGGCCGCGCCCTTCGGGTGTGGCGTGGAGTGCCGCAGATGGCATGAATTTCCGATAGGTGGAAAAGTATGCAGCGGTACGCCTAAGTTGCCTCTATGGCAGTATCTTCTAAGTTGTGGACAAGACCTGTGTAGGATCAAACAGGGACATTGTCTCACGAAGGAAGTACCCCCATGGCCCCCATCGCTGATCATCCGCTGCGTTATGCCCTTACGGGGGAGCTGCACGCGAGGCCATTCCCGAGCGTGCGCGCGCCGCAAATCGTCGCGTTTCTAGCGATCAAACAGGCGGGCGATGCGGCGGCGCGGGACCGTGATCGGGGTGAGGATATGGCGCATCTCGTAGCGCTGTTGAAACACTATGGTGCGCCACTGCCGGAGAAGGACGCTACGCATTATTACGGGCCGATGGGGAAGTACCACCTCAAGTGGGAGCAGCACACCGAATTTGTGACCTACACAGCCTTTGGTGAAGAGTTGAGCAGCAGACCTTTCGATCCTGCGGAGTTTGATGTGTTTCCGGCCCATTGGTTGGATGACGCACCGGGCCAACGCCTGACATCGAGTTTGCTGCGGCTAATGCCAATGCCAAGAAAATCTGACGCCTTGTTGGAACAGTTGCGCGAGTGGTTTGTGCCAGAGAGCCTTGCTGTGGGACAGGTGTTGGACGGGGCCGCCGTTGTGGCCAGTGATTTTCGCATTGATCCGGCGGGGCATTCTCGCTTTGCCGCCTTTGTCCCCGAAAAGACAGGGTCGCGGCGCATCGGGCGGATCATCCAGCGGTTGTTCGAGATCGAGACCTACAAAACCATGTCGATGCTCGGATTTGCGCTCACGCGCGAGATTGGCGGGCAGGTGGGTGACATGGACCGCCGGATCAGCGATCTGATGGCGAAGATGAGCGCGCAGGAAATGCGCCCGGAGGAGACGCTGGACGCGCTTTTGGATGTGTCGGTTGAGTTGGAGAATGTGGTCGCGCAGGCCTCGTTCCGCTTTGCGGGAACGGCTGCTTATAAGGCGATTGTGGATGAGCGGATTGCGGCGTTGCGTGAGGTGCGGTTCGAGGGGCGGCAGGGCTTTGGCGAGTTCATGCTGCGCCGCTATGAGCCCGCGATGCGGACTGTGATCTCTATGGAGCGGAGATTGGAGCGGATGTCAGCGCGCGCACTCCGTGCGTCCGACCTGCTCAGGACACGGGTCGATGTGGAACGCTCGGCACAAAATCAATCAATTTTGGAGAGTATGGACAAGCGCGCTGACTTACAGCTGCGCCTGCAACGCACCGTTGAAGGGCTGTCAGTGGTGGCCATCAGTTATTACGCGGTCTCGCTGGCAGGCTACCTGCTGTATCCGCTGACGGAGCTTACGGGGGTGAGCAAGGGGCATCTGACCGCGATGGTTACGCTGCCTGTGGTGCTGTTGGTTTGGGGTGCTGTGCGGAAGCTGCGCGCGCATATCGAATAGGGCGCGACAGCAATGCATCGGTGATCCAAGCGCCTGCTGCCATGGTCGCGATGGCGAGCAGGGCTGCGATTGAAAGGGTTGGAACACCCGACAGGCCTGCGCCCACGGTGCAGCCACCAGCCAGCACACCGCCGAGCCCCATAAGGACTGCGCCCGCCATGTAGCGGCCTGTTTGGGCTGCATTCTCAAAGCTCTGCCAAACAAAGGTGCCAGTGAGGATACTGGCCGCCAGCGCGCCGAGCAGAACGCCACCGATTAGGCCAGTGCCAAACCCGGGGGAGATGGAGGTGCCTGCGATTGTCCAGAACAGGGTGTCGGAGGCGGGGCGGGTGAACGACAAGCTCTCGAAAGCGATGGGATCAAAGTCGTCATAAAGGATAAAGCCTGTGCCAACCCACGCCAGCGGGACCAGCGCACCAAGCAAGGCAGCGGCGATGAGCATGGAGGGGCGCACACCGGAGCGTGCGGCGATGAAGAGGGCAGCGACAATGATCGCTGTCGTATAGAACCAAACACCACCGGGCAGGGCTGCGAGGGAGGACATCTCGCCCAGCGATACTGTTACGTCACCGAGGGCTACACGCAGGGGGGCCAGCAGCCCCTTCATTGTGGCGTGGGCGGTGATTGCAAAGACCACGATCACGGTGAGCGCGCGCAGATTGCCGGTGGCGCCCAAGACGGTGAGGCGGGAGGCACAGCCACGTGTGAGCACCATACCAGCACCGAACAGAAGGCCGCCGACGACAATAGCAAGCCATGGGAGATCACCTGCGAGAAGGCGGTGATCGGCGAACTCAATGAAGCCTGCGCTCACGGCAGCTTGGGTGCCGGCCACGGCCACGGCCAATGCCGTGAACCACACACCAGCAGCGGCGCGGCGGTCAGTGCCGACCAATGTGCGGCGAAAACAGAATTTCGTGATCTGCGCCAAGGCACCGAATGCCACGCCGATGATGAGAGCGAAATACACAACCGCTTGCGGGGCGGTGAGGTTTTGAAAACCGAGTTCTTCGAACATGGGGCTGGCCTTTCCAAACAGAACAGTATTCCATTTGGAGCAGGAGAGGCGCGACATCAAGGGGGTGAGGTGGTGCGTTATGCTTCACTAATAGAACATTGTTCTATTTTGGGTGTCTGCTAAGATCATAGTCCCCAAATGCCATACGGCGCGGCACATATGTTCTGTGCCGCGCCGTAAATCAGTCAGGTCAGTCTTAATTGGATCGATCAGCGTCCGCGGATGCGCGGATCAAGTGCATCGCGCAACCCGTCACCGAGGTAGTTTACGCTCAACACTGTCAAAGAGATCAGGATACCGGGGAGTAGGACGCGCTCCGGGTATTCTTGCATGCGGTTAACTGCGTCCGACAGCAGCTTGCCCCACGTGGGGAAGTCGGACGGGAAGCCCACGCCGAGGAACGACAGTGCACTCTCGGTGATGATCGCGGTGGCGAGGCCGAGGGTGGCCGATACCATGATCGGCGAGATCACGTTGGGCAGCAGGTGGCGGAAGATGATCGTGCGCGGGGTCGACCCAATGGAGCGGGCGGCGAGGATGAACTCACGTTCCTTGAGCGCAAGGATGTCGCCGCGCACAATACGAGCGGTTTGCATCCATGAGGTGAACGCGATGACCGAGACGATGAGGACGAACATGCCCGCTTCGGGGCTGCCAAACGCGTTTGTCAGCGGTTGGCGGAACAGGGTTACCGCGAGCAGCACAAGCGGCAGGATCGGCAGGCTGAGAAACAGATCGGTGATGCGCATCAGCACAAAGTCAGCGCGCTTAAAATAGCCCGAAGCCACGCCCACGGCCGTCCCGATGATCAGCGACAGGATCATTGCGGACCAACCCACGGCCATGGACACGCGGCCGCCATAGATCATCTGGGCGAGGATATCGCGGCCAAGCTGGTCGGTGCCAAAGGGGTGCGCCCAGCCCGCCACTACACCACTGTCCCAAATCAGCGTATAGATAGGCCGCCAGTTTTTGTTGCGAATGTCGAGTTTGGTTGGTTCAATATCCCACAGGTAGGGGCCCAAAAGCACGCCCAACGTGATGAACAGCAAGAAGCTACCGCCAAAGACAGCGCCGTTGTGTTTGCGGAACTGGTCCCACACATCGCGCCATTGCGGGCGCGGCGGTTTGCCCGGTTCTTTGTCTTGCAGCGCGCCATAGACTTCGAGATCGGCTTCGATTGGGCTGGCGGGAATGGCTTGCTCAGTCATAGCGGATCCTTGGGTCAAGCACGCCGTAAAGGATGTCGGCGATGAGGTTAAACAGCACAATGAGAATGGCGAAGATAAAGGTCAGCGTCATCACCATGGGCAGGTCGTTCGCAAACAGCGCCGTCAACAGGAGCTGACCGATGCCGTTCACCTTGAACACGTTTTCTGTAATAATCGCACCGCCAAAGATGGCAGGCATGCCGAGTGCGATGATTGTCACAACGGGGATCATCGAGTTGCGTAGCACATGTACCATGACCACGACACTCTCGCTGAGGCCCTTGGCACGGGCGGTGCGTACGTAGTCCTGGTTCAGGTTGTCGAGCATGGCAGAGCGCATGTAGCGGCTGATTTGCGCAGTTGTTTGAAGGGCCAACACCATGACGGGCATGATCATCTGCATGACCTGAATTTTGAAATTGGCCCAGCTGTCGACGACTAAAGTGGTATCATAGATTGAGGGGAGCCAGCCGAGCGAGACCGAAAAGATGACGATGAGCAGCGGGCCGGTGAAGAACGGCGGGATAGAGAAGCCAACCATCGTTACAAATGTGCCTGCTTGGTCAAACAGAGAATAATGGCGGTACGCGGAATAGATGCCGATCGGGATCGCGATGAGGATACCAACCACATAGCTGAGGCCTACGACCCAAAGCGTCTGCGGCATCCGCTGTATTACGATGTCCATGACGGGAGAGCGGGTCTGCCAGCTGATCACGCGCTGCTTTTGTACCAACTCGCCTGTGACCGCATCCATGGTCATGGAGAAGTGCGTGTCAGGCAGCCAACCGAAGAGGAAGCTCTTGCTCGTTAGAAAGTCGATGAAAACCATCGGTTCGAGTACGAAAAACTGGTACAGCCACTTGAGATACTGGACATGAACTGGCGCGCCGAGCCCAAGGGCTTCGCGCATTTTCTGCTTTACCTCTGGTGGTACGGTCAATGGCACCTGCGCCATCGGATCACCGGGGGCCAGTTGCAGCAGCATAAAAATCACGAGGCTGATGAATAAAAGCGTGGGAATAGAGAGGATCAGTCGTCGGATGGTGAAGTTCAGCATCTATCGGCGCCTTTATTGATCAGTCTTATGGAATGGTAAGAGTTGGGCGGGGTTTCCCCCGCCCAAGAGAGTTAACGGTAAGGCGGGGGAAACCCCGCCACAACCATTATTACTTCATGCGGTACCAATCTGCGGCATTCCACAGTTCGGAGTCCCAAACATTAAGCACAACGCCGCCAAGGGAGTTGGAATGTGCGGAAACGCGTGCACGGTTTACAAGTGGCACGATTGTCATCGTGTCTTTTGTCACCATATCGTTAAGCGCACGGCCAATGCGGCCACGCTCTTCGAGGTCTGCGGTCTGGGCGAGCTCGTCGAGCATGGCGTCATACGCCGGATCACAGAAGCGGTTGATGTTCTCACCCTGCCACTGGCTGTCAGGCTTAGGCTCGTTGCCACAACGGTAGGCCGACAGATAGGACTGCGGGTCTGTTCCGTTGAACGTGTTCGCATACATTTCTACGTCTGCGTAGAATTTCTGGAACGTGTCAGGGGAGCCGGGGTCACCACCAAAGAAGACGGAACCGTCAAGGTTACGCAATTCGACTTCAACACCGATTTGCTCCCACCAGTCTTTGATCAGCGCTTGGAAATCCTGACGCACAGCGTTTGTGGATGTCTGGTACAGGATGGACAGTTTTACACCGTCTTTGTCGCGCGTGCCGTCGCCATCGCTGTCAACCCAGCCTGCTTCGTCCAGCAGTGCTTTTGCGCCTTCGAGGTCTTGGGTCAGGCAGCCTGTGTTGTCGGAGTTGTAGAGTGCAGGTGCCGGTACAAGGTTACAAGTCGGGCGACCCGCCTTGCCGTAGCCTACTTCGGTCAACAATTCACGGTCGATCGCCATGGATAGCGCATGGCGCACTTTGAAATCCGACAGGAAAGGGTGTGGTTCTGCGACAGTGGCGCGTGTCTCCGGTGGCAAATCTGATGACGGGTTTGTCAGGTTCATTTCCAAACGCTCAACCAGCGGGCCAAAGCCTGCGATTGCGACGCCTTTGCCTGCTTCTTCCATCTTGGCGATGACATCGGGTGCCAGCTGGAGGTTCCAAGCATAGTCGAATTCACCTGTTTCCAGAACCGCACGACCAGCAGCAGCAGCGTCGCCGCCCCCTTTGAAGGTCATGGTTGCAAAGGCAGGCTTGCCTTCCATGCGGAAGTTCTCGTTCGCGGCCAGCGTGATTACGTCATTTGGACGGAATTCTGTGACTGTGAACGGGCCTGTGCCGATGGGGTTAAAGTTGGCTTCGGTACACTCTGGCGCTTTTGCACCAAGGCAATCGGCAAACTGTGCAGCCTGAATGATGGGGCTCTCACCGCCAACGAAGGGGCCGTACGGGTTTGGCTTTGGGCTGTCAAAGGTGACCTTTACAGTCAGGGCATCAATCGCCTCAACGCTTTCTACGCCGTCAAACTTCGCGCCCTGTGCGCAACCGCCTTCGGGGTGCATGCAGTATTCGGCCGTGAAACGTACGTCCTCAGACGTGAAAGGCGAACCATCGGACCATGTCAGGCCTTCGGTGATTTTCCATGTGATCGTTTTGAGATCCTCGGATACGCCGCCGTTTGCAACGGTCGGAACTTCGTCAACGAGCCATGGCACCATAGCGCCAGTCTCGGTAAAGCGCGCAAGCGGCTCAACGATCAGCGAGGCGGATTCAACATCTTTTGTCCCGCCGGACAGGAACGGGTTGAGGATGGAAGGTGCCTGCCAATACAGGACCTTAACGTCGCCGTCACGGCCACGCTCGCCTTCATGGCCATCGGCATAGGCCATTGGCGCCAGAGCGGTCAGTGCGACGGCTCCGAGTAATTTGGTTTTCAGGGTCATAAGATACTCCAGGTTGGACATGTCTAAACATGCGATATCACCCAACTTATGTGGGCGTTTTTTGTGTCGCTCTGGAATATAAGGAAAAGCACTGTGCAACGGGCCGTTTTTCAACGTCAAACATAACACAGTAACTCACTAGCCCCAGGGCGCATGGCCGGATTGAAGCACACGCTGAGAAAATTGCAACCCTCTCAAGGTGCGCATTTTGCTGAAAATGTAAGCGGCTTGCATTTTACTCAACCTATCGGTGTGTGCGCCAGCCGACACCGTTTGACGTGCGCGGTGCGCAGCGATAGCGTAACGGACAGGGACAGCATGTCCTTTGTCGCCACACCGAAAGGACTGCCATGCTTGATCTCTCTGATACAGCCCCGATTGCCCAAATTCAGGGGCTACGTGTGGAGTTTCAGACCAAGGATGGGCCGGTTGTGGGGGTCGAGGACGTTTCCTTCGATATCAAACCGGGCGAGACAGTTTGTGTCGTGGGAGAATCAGGTTCCGGTAAATCGGTATCTTCATTGTCTTTGATGCGATTGGTTGAATATGGCGGCGGTGAGATCGCAGCGGGCAAGATGCTCTTTGACCGCGGGCAGGGTAATGAGGTTGATCTGGCCCAAATGCCGCATGACAGAATGCGTGAGATTCGTGGCAACGAGATCGGGATGATCTTTCAGGAGCCGATGACGGCGCTGAACCCTGTCTTTACCGTGGGTAAGCAGCTGACCGAGGGTCTACGCTTGCACAAAGACATGACAAAGGCGCAGGCTGAGGCGCGCGCGCTGGAGCTGATGACCCAAGTGCGTATCCCTGAGCCGGAAAAGCGTTTGACGCAATATCCGCACGAGTTGTCGGGCGGGATGCGCCAACGGGTAGTGATCGCGATGGCGCTGGCCTGTGAGCCGCGCTTGCTCATCGCCGATGAGCCTACAACCGCGCTCGACGTGACCATTCAGGCGGAGATACTGGCACTGATGGACCGTCTCAAGCGAGAGACAGGTACGGCAGTGATGTTCATCACCCACGATATGGCCGTGGTAGCCCAAATGGCGGACCGTGTGGTGGTCATGTTCCGCGGGAACAAGGTGGAAGAGGGCACTGTCGAGGAAATCTTCGAGAACCCGCAGCATCCTTATACCAAAGCGCTGCTCGCCGCTGTGCCAAAGCTGGGTGAGATGACGGGCAAGGATTATCCCGAGCCCATGAAACTGCTCGGCTCCGAGGACAAGCCCATCGTGCCGATCAAAGGTACCGATGAAGTACTGCTGACGGTCAAAGGTCTGACCACGCGCTTTGCGGTAACGGGCGGGCTGTTGCGCCGCACGATCGCGAATGTGCATGCGGTTGAGGATTTGAGTTTCGAGATCAACAAGGGCCAGACGCTCAGCCTTGTGGGCGAGAGTGGCTGTGGCAAGTCTACGGCGGGTCGGTCTATTCTGCGGCTGGTTGATCCCATGGCAGGTGAAATTAATCTGGGCGGCAAAGATATCATGGCGCTCAACCCGCATGATTTGCGCATGGCGCGCATTGATATGCAGATGATTTTTCAGGACCCGTTTGCCTCGCTCAACCCGCAGATGGGGCTGGCCGATCAGGTGGCGGAGCCGATCCATAATTATGGCACGCTAAAAGGCGCCGCGGTTAACGAGCGGGTGGAGATGCTGTTCGACCGTGTCGAGTTGCCGCGCAGTTTCATGCGCCGCTTCCCGCACGAATTGTCTGGCGGGCAACGCCAGCGGGTTGCGATTGCGCGCGCACTCGCGCTGAACCCCAAGCTGATAATCGCGGATGAGGCTGTGTCCGCGCTTGATGTGTCTGTGCAGGCACAAGTGCTCAACCTGATGATGGAATTGCAGGCGGAGATGGAGCTGTCGTTCCTGTTTATCTCTCATGACATGGCCGTTGTGGAACGGGTGAGCCACCATGTCGGCGTCATGTATCTGGGCCGCATCGTTGAGCTGGGTCCGCGCCGCGAGGTCTTCGAGAACCCCGCGCACCCCTATACTCAGGCGTTGATGAAGGCCGTTCCGATTGCCGATCCGCGCAAGCGTAAGGCGGAGAAGGACTTGAATTTCAAACCTATTCCATCGCCGATCCACCCGGTTAGCTACAATGCAGAGCCAAGTGTGTACCGCGATCTGGGCAACGGCCATAAAGTGCTCATCACCGACAGTGGATATTGAGGAATTTAGATATGGTTGAACGACTTTCCCCGCTTGAGCTTATGACCAAGCTCATCAGCTTTCCCACGGTGTCGCGTGACACAAACATCCCGCTTATTGATTGGGTCGACGCTTATCTGGGCAGCCACGGCATTACGGCCCACCGGTATGTTGATCCTAACCAGCCTAAACACGCGCTCTTTGCGCATGTCGGACCGCAGGTCGAAGGCGCGCTGGTGCTGTCGGGACATACAGATGTGGTGCCTGTGGACGGGCAACCGTGGGACACTGATCCTTTCACGGTGATCGAGAAAGACGGCAAATACTACGGGCGCGGCACCTGCGATATGAAGGGGTTTGACGCGCTGGCAATCTGGGCGCTGGTGGAAGCGCACTATGCGGGGGTCAAGCGTCCCTTGCAGATCGCACTCAGCTTTGACGAGGAAGTCGGCTGTACCGGCGCGCCGCCGATGATTGTCGCGATGCAGGGTGTGTTGCCCAAGGGCAGTGCCGTGATCGTGGGAGAGCCGTCGACGATGCAGGCGGTGACAGGCCACAAGGGGGGCAGCGGGTTTTCGACCCACGTGGTCGGTTTCGAGGTCCACTCTTCGCTGATGCATACTGGCGTGAATGCAATCATGGCAGGAGCCAAACTGATTGAATGGGCCAATGAACAGAATACGGCCAATATGGCGGGCAAGCCATCCGATCTTGCGGCGATGTTCGATCCGCCGTTCACCACGGTGCATGTGGGCATGATCGAGGGTGGCACGGCGCATAATATCACTGCCAAAGATTGCCGCTTTGCCATGGATTTCCGTGTGGTGCCCGGTGAGGACAAGGAAAAGTGGAAGATCGACTACCTCGAGAAGGTGCGCGAGGTTGAGAAGGCGATGCAATCGGTTGTGCCGGAAACGCGGATCGAGATCACGCCACGCTTTGACGTGCCGCCCTTGCAGCCCGAAGAGGACGGCGAGGCCGAAACAATGGTGCGCCAGATCACTGGCGACAACGCCAGCCACAAAGTCAGCTATGGCACCGAGGCAGGACAGTTTCAGGAAGCGGGCTATAGCGCCGTAATCTGTGGTCCGGGTGATATTGCCCAAGCGCACCAGCCGAACGAGTTTATCGAAGTGTCCGAGTTCAATGCGGGGCACGCTTTCATGCGCAGGCTGATTGAGCGGCTCTGTTTGTAATGAAAACGCACTGATGGGCGGCTTTCCGATCACGATAGGCCAACCGCCGCGGTATACTGGGGCGGTGCCAAAGGCGGTTGATCTGGTGGTCATTGGCGGCGGTATCATTGGCATCTGCACAGCACTTTTTGCGGCGCGGGGAGGCGCGCGGGTAGTGGTGTTGGAAAAGGGGCTGGTCGCAGCCGAACAGTCGAGCCGCAATTGGGGCTGGATTCGCCAACAAGGGCGCGACCCTGACGAGATACCAATCATGAGCGAGGCCCAGCGGATCTGGGAAGATCTGTCGCGGGAGACAAACGCGCAGATTGGGCTGATCCAAGCGGGGGTGACGTATCTTGCCAAAGATGAGGCCGCAATCAGTCGCTATGAGAACTGGTTGCCGAATGCGCGTGCCAATGGGCTGAGCAGCAAGGTCATCACCGCCGCAGAACTGGGGCGGTTGTATCCTGACATGGCGGAGAGGCCACTGGCCGCTTTGCACACTGACACTGATTACCGTGCAGAGCCTTGGGTGGCCGTGCCTGCACTGGCCGAGATTGCCGTGCGCGAGGGTGTCCAGATCGTTGAGCATTGCGCAGTGCGGTGTCTGGATATCACCAACGGGAAGGTCGCAGGTGTGGTGACCGAAAAGGGCCGTGTCGCGGCCCCGCGTGTGGTGCTGGCGGGGGGCGCGTGGTCTTCGTTATTCCTGCGCAACCACGGCGTGGCTCTGCCGCAGCTCTCCGTGCGCTCGCAGGTGGCGGCGACCGAGCCTGTGGCCGATGTGGGTCAATCGGCGGGATCGGCCTCGAAGCTGTCGTTCAGGCGGCGTGCAGACGGAGGGTATACGCTCGCGCCCAAAGGCCCGTCAGAGTTGTTTGTGGGGCCGGATGCGTTTCGTGCATTGCCCGGTTTCATAATGCAACTGCGCTCCGATCCGTTTGGCTGTATGTTGAAACCATATGCGCCAAAAGGGTTTCCCGACGCATGGGGGACCAAGCGGCATTGGCGCGGTGACGAGCAAACCCCGTTCGAGCGTATGCGCATTCTGGACCCCAAACCCGTACCTGCAAAAATGGCGAAACTGGTGCGGGATTTCGCCGCGCTGTTTCCGCAACTGGGTGCGGTTAAGCTCAAAGCAAGCTGGGCGGGGATGATTGACACCTTGCCTGACATTGTACCGGTCGTGGATCACACGCCCATCGAAGGGTTGATCGTGGGGACGGGGATGAGCGGTCATGGCTTTGGGATTGGGCCTGCCATGGGGCGCATCTTGGCCGATCTGGCGGCGGGACGGCAGACGGGTCACGACATGACACGCTTTCGCTTTTCCCGTTTTACGGATGGTACAAATATGGTCCTCGGACCGGACATTTGAAAAGGATAAACCATGCCTATCAAGAATCGTTTTGCCGAAACACATGCCGAAATCACCGGGTGGCGCCGCCACCTGCACCAGTACCCCGAGCTGCAATTTGACGTGCACGAGACGGCGAAATTTGTAGAGGAAAAGCTGCGTTCCTTTGGTGTAACGGACATCACAACCGGCATTGGTCAAACTGGTGTGGTCGCCGTGATCGAGGGGCGCAGCACCAATTCGGGCCGCACTGTTGGTCTGCGCGCAGACATGGACGCGCTGCCGATGGAGGAGGAGACAGGGCTTGAGTATGCCTCGAAAAACCCCGGCAAAATGCACGCTTGCGGCCATGATGGGCATACAGCAATTCTTCTGGGGGCCGCGCAGTACTTGGCAGAGACGCGCAATTTTGACGGCAAGGTGGTGCTGATTTTTCAACCTGCTGAAGAGGGCGGCGGTGGCGGTCTGGAGATGTGCAAGGACGGGCTGATGGACCGTTGGGGCATTGATGAGGTCTACGGCCTGCATAATATGCCGGGGGCCGAGGTGGGCAGTTTTCACATCCGTGAGGGTGCGCTGTTGGCGGCCACGGACGAGTTCGAGATCACGATTACAGGGCAGGGTGGCCACGCGGCGTCCCCGCATGAAGCGATTGATCCCAATCTTGCTGCAGCTCATGTAATCGTTGCGCTGCAATCGATTGCTTCGCGCAATGTGGACCCGCTGGCACAGGTTGTGGTGTCTGTCTGTGTCCTGCGCTCGGATAGTGAGGCGTTTAACATCATTCCACACCGCGTATCGATGCGCGGTACTGTGCGGACGTTGGCCAAAGATGTGCGTGACTTGGCGCAAAAGCGGTTGACCGAGATTGTCGATCTGACCGCGCGGGCACATGGGTGCACGGTCGAAATCGCCTATGATCGGGGGTATCCTGTGACTGTGAACCACGCACAGGAGACTGTCTTTGCGGCCGATGCGGCCGAAGTCGTCAGCCCCGGTGTGGACCGCACAACGCCGCCTATCATGGCGGGGGAGGACTTTTCCTATATGTTGGAGGAACGCCCCGGGGCCTATATCATGCTGGGTAATGGTGGAGGGGCTACGGTGCATCATCCCGAGTATAACTTCAACGATGATGCGATCCCCGCGGGCTGTTCATGGTTTGCCGAACTGGTCGAGCGACGGATGCCAGCGACGTGATGTTAACCCCTCTGGTGATGGTGCATAGGCTGCGGTAGGCTTTTCAAAATCATCACCAAAGGATGCGACCATGCCCGTTAAGAACCGATTTGCCGAACTGCACAGCGACATCACCGCATGGCGCCGTGACCTTCACGCGCACCCTGAGATCCTGTTCGAGACGCACCGCACCTCCGCGACGGTGGCGGAAAAGCTGCGTAGCTTCGGCTGTGACGAGGTGGTCGAGGGCATAGGGCGCACGGGCGTTGTGGGGGTGATCAAGGGTAAGAGCACCGATTCGGGTAAGGTTGTCGGCCTGCGCGCGGATATGGATGCGCTGCCCATCCATGAAGAAACAGGGCTCGACTACGCCTCCAAGACTGACGGCGCGATGCATGCTTGCGGGCATGACGGGCACACCGCCATGCTGCTGGGGGCCGCGCAATACTTGGCGGAGACCCGAAATTTTGACGGAACCGCCGTAGTAATTTTCCAACCTGCGGAAGAGGGCGGCGGTGGAGCCAAAGTGATGTGCGATGACGGGATGATGGACCGCTTTGGCATTCAGGAAGTTTATGGCATGCACAATTGGCCTGGGATGGCACCGGGCAGCTTTGCCATCCGCCCGGGCGCGTTCTTTGCCGCGACGGATCTGCTGGATATCGAGATTGAGGGGCTGGGCGGCCATGCGGCAAAGCCGAACGAGACTGTAGATACTACGGTGATCGCCGCCCAGATTGTCGGCGCGTTGCAAAGCATCGTCAGCCGCAATGCCGATCCGGTGAAAACAATCGTGGTCTCCATCACATCATTCGAGACCTCGTCGCACGCCTACAATGTCATTCCGCAAAAGGTGCACCTGAAAGGGACCGTTCGGACTATGGCGCTTGAGTTGCGCGATCTGGCGGACAAGCGGGTGAACGAGATTTGCACAGGGATTGCATCGGCGATGGGCGGTGTGGCGCGGGTGAAATATGTGCGAAATTACCCTGTGATGGTGAACCATGAGGCGCAGACGGAATTCGCCGCCGATGT
>CBDTVN010000073.1:0-14024 GCA_965364195.1 uncultured Sulfitobacter sp.
GCATTTCCGACCTTACTCTTCCAAAGAAAATGGCCCCGAACAATTCTGTCGGGGCCATCGTTGATTTGGAAAACGTGAAGCCTGTCGTTTAAAGGTTAGGGTAGATCGGGAAGCGGGCGCACATGGCCTCTACTTCCGCCTTAACCTTTGCCTCGACGTCTGCGTTGCCTTCTTCGCCATTTGCGGCGAGGCCATCGACCACCTCAACGATCCAGTCGGCGATCTGGCGGAACTCATCCTCGGCAAAGCCGCGTGTGGTGCCTGCGGGGGAGCCGAGGCGGATGCCGGAGGTAACCATTGGCTTTTCAGGATCAAACGGCACACCGTTTTTGTTGCAGGTGATATGCGCGCGTTCCAGCGCCTTCTCGGTTGCGTTGCCCTTCACGCCTTTGGGGCGCAAATCGACCAGCAGGACGTGTGTGTCGGTGCCGTGGGTGATTGTATCAAGGCCACCTTTGATCAGCTGATCACTCAGCGCTTGGGCGTTTTTGATGACCTGTTTGATGTAGGTTTTGAATTCGGGCTGGAGCGCTTCGCCAAATGCTACGGCTTTGGCCGCGATAACATGCATCAGGGGGCCGCCTTGGATGCCGGGGAAGATGGCGGAGTTAAACTTCTTTGCCAGCGCCTCGTCATTGGTGAGGATCATGCCGCCGCGTGGGCCACGCAGGGTTTTGTGAGTGGTCGTCGTGGCCACGTGCACGTGCGGGAAGGGGTTGGGGTATTCACCCGCTGCGATCAGACCGGCAAAGTGAGCGACGTCTGCGAGCAGGTAGGCGCCACAACTGTCGGCGATTTCACGCATCCTGGCAAAGTCGATGGTGCGCGGAATGGCGGAGCCGCCTGCAATGATCATCTTGGGCTGGTGTTCGGTCGCGAGGCGTTGGACTTCGTCATAGTCGAGCAGGTTGTCCTCGCGCTTTACGCCGTATTGCACTGCGTTGAACCATTTGCCGGATTGGTTTGGCTTGGCGCCGTGGGTCAGGTGGCCACCTGCGTCGAGGGACATGCCGAGGATGGTGTCGCCGGGCTGAAGCAGGGCTTGGAACACCCCTTGGTTGGCTTGGGAGCCGGAGTTCGGCTGGACGTTGGCGAAGTCGCAGGAGAAGAGTTTACATGCGCGCTCAATTGCGAGTTCTTCGGCGATGTCGACATATTGGCAGCCACCGTAGTAGCGGCGACCCGGATAGCCTTCGGCGTATTTGTTGGTCATCACGCCGCCTTGGGCTTCCATAACGGCGGCCGAGACGATGTTCTCGGACGCGATCAGCTCAATCTCGGAGCGCTGGCGCGCCAGTTCTTTGTTGGTGGCGTCCGCGATGGCGGGATCGGTGTCTGCGAGGCTGCGGGTAAAGAAATCTGACATGGTGGCTCCTTGAGCGTGAGGTCCTATTGAGGTGTTTCGTATCGGAAACGCACGCGTTGGTGAAGATGTGAAAGCGACTGTGCATGAGATAGATGCGCCGCGCGCCTCTTGCACCCTGCTTTTTGCCACAGGAGGCCATTTCACGGGCTGCGCTGGTGCGTGGCGGAATATTGTGGTTGTTTGAGTGGAACACGGCGCAGATCGGAAACACCATGCCACAGAAAATCGCCTTTTTGGCCAGCCGGGCGCCTGTGGCGCAGACCGCGCGTGCGGCGCTGATCGGGCGGTATGGAAATGTCGGGGCTGAAGAGGCGGAGGTGATTGTGGCGCTGGGCGGGGACGGTTTTATGCTGCAAACGCTGCACGAGACCCAAGAGCTGCCTGCGGCTGTCTACGGGATGAACCGTGGGACCATCGGGTTTTTGATGAATACCTACGTCGAGAGTGATCTGCGCGAGCGGCTGGAAGCGGCGGAGGCGGCGGTGATCCATCCGCTGTCGATGAAGGCAACCCATGTGGACGGGCGGGAATCAAGAGCGCTGGCACTCAACGAGGTGGCGCTGTTGCGGCAGGGACCGCAGGCTGCAAAGCTACAGATTACGGTGGACGGGCGGTTGCGGATGCAGGAGCTGGTGTGTGATGGCGCGCTGGTGGCGACCCCTGCGGGATCGACAGCGTATAATTATTCAGCGCATGGGCCGATCCTGCCGATTGGGGCCGATGTGCTGGCGCTCACGGCAGTGGCGGCGTTTCGGCCACGGCGTTGGCGGGGCGCGTTGCTTCCCTCGAACGCGGTTGTGCGGTTTGATGTGCAAGAGCCGGAAAAGCGGCCTGTGATGGCGGATGCGGACGGGACCAGTTACCGCGATGTGGCGTCGGTCGAGATACGCTCGGAGCCGAGTATCTCGCATACGATTCTGTTCGACCCCGGTCATGGGCTGGAAGAGCGGCTGATCTCAGAGCAATTTAGCTGAGACCTAGCTGGCGGGTTTGATGTATTTCCACGTGATGTCGGACGCGCGTGTGGCATCAAGGACAGGTGGGAGTACGGTGAGGACATCGCCGCTGCTGTCCATCAGATAGATTAATGATCCGTGGCTGTAGACGGGGCCATATTCGGGATCATCATACGCCAGTGCATGTTCAACATTGAACGCCGCATAAGACGCATCAAGGGCAGGTTGTGCGCCCGTCAGACCGATGAAGTCCGCATGAAAATTCGCCAGTGGCGCGCCCATATTCTCGACTGTGTCGCGGGCCGGATCCACTGTGATCATAACGGGGCGCACGGGTTGGCCGCGCTGGGCCATCTCATCGACCACATCTGCCATCAGGGGCATCGCTGCCGAGCAGATGCCGGGACAGTTTGCATAGCCAAAGAACACCAACTGGGGCAGGCCGTCAGGGTCCATTTGGGTCCGCGTCTGGCCATGCTGGTTGACCAGTTCGAAATCGCCGCCCACGGCGAAGGGAAGCGGGGCCTCAGCCAGCGCTGTCGTGGCTGCGCCGAGCATAGCGCAAAGGGTCAGGGATGCGCGGATCATTCAAACAGCTCTTTGATAAAGGCGGCGTCGGTCTCCTGCCCGAGGCCAAGGTAGCCGTCGCGCGCGATCTCGGCTTTGACACGCGGATCGCGGCGGAACCACGGCCCTTTGCCTGCGGCATCGGGGTTGGCTTCGGCCCAGACTTTGGTCCATTTGTTGGCTTTGACCCAGTCGTCGGACCCGTCACCCTTGATCATTTGCACAAGATAGAGATTTTTTGCGCCTAAATCAGGATCGTCGATCAGCAGGCCATCGACTGTGACCATCTGGTTGCAGAAGGGGGCCAACTCAACCGCCGCACCTGTGAATGCGGGCTGATTGTTTTTCATTGCGAGGACCAGCACGTTATCGGCGCTGCGCAGCAGGCCCATCTGGCGTTTGCCGGCACCACAATCCTCGGGGCAGTCCCCTGTTAACTCACAGAGCAAATCGACAACTTTGGCATCAAATCGTGCGGGGACTTCTGCGTAGAGGTCCCATGTTTTGGCTTCCGAGTTTTCGGAGAAATCTTGGGCCATAAGCGGTGCTGCAAAGGCGAGGGCGAAGAGAGGGGACAGGAATTTCATCATTGCTTCGGCTCCGGAATGGCGAAGCCCGGCACGGGGCCGTAATCCTCATGTGTGAGGTTGCTGATCGTCTCCTCGGCCACCACATCGGCGACGACGATGTATTTGATGCCGTCGCGCTCATAGAGCATGCCGTCGGCGGTCACGGAGTAGCTGGCGAGTTTGAGGGTCGTGTCGCCGCCTGCGGATTGATCGTCTTTGCCGACCTTGAGGACCATGTAGACCTCGCCATCCTCCCCCAGAATACCCACCGGGATGCCCCCTGCGCTACACCAGAGCGCGCAGGTGTGGTGTGCCGTGCCAACTACAGCATCAGGGCCGCCCATGACGCCGGAATAGTAGCACCATGTGTCAATTACCTCCCCCTTGATCTGAACGCGTTCGGGATCCGCTGCATAAACCGCGCTTGCCCCGAAAAATAGAGCGGCGCAGAAACTTAGGGAAAATCGCATTGGAGTACTCCTGTTGGGTAGCGGGAGCGTAGGGCGGGGGGAGGCGGTCGGGCAAGGATTGTTTTGGAGCAATGGAGCTTTGCGCAGGTGAGGTGCGTTTATCTATTGAAGCGGCAGGGCGTTGCGCATTTGCGAATTCGCTCAGCCGAAAACCGATACAAGCAGATTGGAGACCCGATATGAACTGTGACACAATTCAAAGGTCAGGCGCAGCAGAAATTGGGCGAATTGACGGAAGACGATCTGGATACAGCCGAGGGGAACCGCGAGGAGCTTGAGGGTAAAATCCAAGCGAAATACGGTAAAACGAAAGAGGAAGCCGGAATAGAAGTCGATGACTTTATGGTCAGCCTTTGAGGCAATTGCCTTTGTAGAGGAAAAGCGGCCCCCGATTGAGGACCGCTTTTTTTGTGGGGCGTAAAGCCATCTGAGAATTTACGCGTGAAGTCTTTGGAAGACTTTGGTTTCAGGTTTTGGCGTAGCCGATGGTTTGCATCGCCGTCTTGATCTCGTCCAGAATAGCGGGATCGTCGATGGTGGCGGGGAGTTTAAAGTCTTCTCCATCGGCGATTTTGACCATGGTGGCCCGCAGGATTTTTCCGGATCGTGTTTTGGGCAAACGGTCCACGACCAGCGCCAGTTTGAACGCCGCCACGGGGCCAATCTGGTCGCGCACGCGTTTTACACATTCGGCGGTGATCTCATCATGGGGGCGGTTCACACCGTTGGTGAGGCAGACAAAGCCCATTGGCGATTGCCCTTTAAGCGCATCGCTCACGCCAATCACGGCACATTCGGCAACATCCGGATGCCCTGCGAGGACTTCTTCCATCGCACCTGTGGAGAGGCGGTGGCCCGCCACGTTGATCACATCATCCGTACGCGCCATGATATAGAGGTAGCCGTCCTCGTCGATCATGCCCGCATCGCCAGTCTCGTAGAAGCCCGGGAAGTGGGAGAGGTAGCTCTTGCGGTAGCGGTCTTCGGCGTTCCACAGGGTTGGCAATGTACCGGGTGGCAGGGGCAGTTTGATCGCAATCGCGCCCAATTCTCCGGCGGGCATGGGGTGACCCGCTTCATCAAGGATTTGCACATTGTAACCGGGCATCGGCACCGTGGGCGAGCCGATCTTGACGGGCAACGCTTCGAGGCCAGCAGGGTTGCCTGCGATGGTGTAGCCGGTCTCGGTTTGCCACCAGTGATCATAGACGGGTTTGCCCAGCACGTCCTGCGCCCAGATGATCGTGTCGGGGTCCGCACGCTCGCCCGCGAGGTAGAGAGCGCGCAAGCAGGAAATATCGTATTTCTTGATTTCCAACCCTTTGGGGTCTTCCCGTTTTACCGCTCTGATTGCTGTCGGTGCGGTGAAAAAGCTGCGTACGTTATGCTCGGAGATCACCCGCCAGAAGGTGCCCGGATCGGGCGTGCCTGTTGGCTTGCCCTCAAATACCACGGTTGTGTTGCCATGGATGAGTGGACCGTACGCGATGTAGCTGTGGCCCACGACCCAGCCGACATCCGATGCGGCCCAGAAGACGTCACCGGGATCGACGTTGTAGATGTTCTTCATGGTCCAATTGAGTGCGACGAGATGGCCAGCAGTGTGGCGCACGACACCCTTGGGCGCGCCTGTGGTACCGGACGTATAGAGGATATAGGCGGGGTGGTTGCCTTCAACGGGGACGCACTCTGCAGGCGTGCCGAGCGCCTTGGCGGCCTCCCATTCGATGTCGCGGCCTTCGACCAGATCACAGGGCGCTTGATCACGTTGCAGGATGATGCAGGCATCGGGTTTATGGTCCGCCAACTCGATCGCGCCGTCGAGCAGGGGTTTGTAATGCACAGTGCGGTTCGGCTCCAATCCGCAGGATGCGGCAATGATTGCTTTTGGTGTGCAGTCGTCGATGCGCACGGCCAGCTCGTTTGCGGCAAAGCCCCCAAAGACGACCGAGTGGACAGCACCGATGCGCGCACAGGCGAGCATGGCCTCAACGGCTTCTGGCACCATGGGCATATAGATGATGACGCGGTCGCCTTTTGTCACGCCTTGGGCCACCAACGCGCCGGCAAGGCCTGCTACGCGTGTCTGTAATTCGGCAAATGTGATGGTCGCTTTTGTGTCCGTGATCGGGCTGTCGTAGATAATCGCGGCTTGGTCCGCGCGGCCATTCTCGACGTGGCGGTCCACAGCGTTGTAGCAGCCGTTTACTTGGGCGTCGGCATACCATTCATAGAGGTCTGCACCTTTGTCAAAGAGGGCCTGCTTGGGGGCTTGTACCCAATCAATGGCTTCTGCTTGCTCCAACCAGAATGCTTCTGGATTGTCTTGTGCGGCCTTAAAGACTTCTGCGTATCCCATGGCGTATCCCTCCCTCATTGTTTGTAAGAGTTAAGGCGCAGCGGCGCGGGCGCGGCAAGTGCAATGAGAAGAATGCACGCGGTTTTGGTAAATTTATTTACACCGTTTGTGTGCGGTATGCCGCGGCAAAAGGTGGTGACGGAGGATAATTAAGGCAAATTCAAGCGGGAGAGGCCGCGCCTAGAGAGGGGCGCGGCCTTTCGCTGTGTGGGTTTAACCGTAGTGGTCGACGGGTGTTCCTGCGATGGCGGCCATGTTCAAAAGCCCTCGCGCGGTGATGGAGGGGGTTACCACGTGTGCGCGGTTGCCCATGCCCATCAAGATGGGTCCAACTTCGAGACCGCCGCCTTTCATCTTGAGAATGTTGCGCACACCCGAGGCGGCATCGGCGTGGGCAAAGACCAGCACATTGGCAGGCCCTTCCATGCGGTTGCCTGGGAACATCCGCGCGCGCAACTCTGGATCAAGGGCAGTATCGATGTTCATTTCGCCCTCGTAGCAGAAATCATGGTCGCCCTCGTCGAGGATGCGGATCGCCTTGCGCAGGCGGCTGCCGGAGCCGTCGCCCTGATTGCCGAATTGCGACTGCGAGCACATGGCGACGTTGGGCGCGAGGCCAAAGCGGCGCACATGTCGCGCAGCACCTATGGCGATCTCGGCGATTTGTTCGGGGGTGGGGTGCTGGTGCACTTGAGTATCGGCGATGAACAGCGGGCCGTCCTCAAGGATCATCAACGAGAGCGAGCCATTGGCGCGGTTCCCGTCGCGGCCCAAAACTTGCTCGATATAATTGAGGTGCCAACGGGTCTCGCCAAAGGTGCCACAGATCAGGCTGTCAGCCTCGCCGCGCTGGACCATCACCGCGCCAATGGCGGTGGTGTTGGTGCGCATGATTGCGCGGGCGATATCGGGTGAGACGCCGCGCCGTGCGAGAAGGCCGTGATAGGTCTGCCAATAGTCACGGTAGCGCGGATCGTTTTCAGGGTTCACCACATCGACGTCCACGCCGACCTTGAAGGTCAAGCCAGCTTTTTCCATGCGCCGCTCTATGACTTCGGGGCGGCCAATGAGAATAGGTTTTTCCGCGGTTTCCTCCAGCATGGCTTGGGACGCGCGCAGGACCCGCTCGTCCTCGCCCTCGGCAAAGACGATGCGGCGGCTGGTGGCGCGGGCGGCTTGGAAAACGGGGCGCATCAACAGTGCGGATTTGAAGACGGAACTGTCGAGGTTATTCTTATACGCCTCAAGATCGGCGATGGGGCGGGTGGCCACGCCTGTTTCCATCGCAGCCTTTGCAACCGCCGACGACACAATGCCGACAAGGCGCGGATCAAAAGGTTTCGGGATCAGGTAGTCTGCCCCAAATGTCATCTGCTCGCCCTGATAGGCTGCAGCGGCCTCAGCGGAGGTCGTTGCGCGCGCCAGCGCGGCGATGCCTTCAATGCAGGCGATCTTCATTTCGTCGTTGATGGTTGTAGCACCTACGTCCAGTGCGCCGCGGAAGATAAAGGGAAAGCACAGGACGTTGTTGACCTGATTGGGGAAATCGGAGCGGCCCGTGGCGATGATCGCGTTGGGGGATACGGCGCGGGCGGCATCCGGCATGATTTCGGGGCTGGGGTTGGCCAATGCAAAGATAATGGGCGTGTCGGCCATTTTGGCGACCATCTCGGGTGTCAGAACGTTGGGGCCTGACAGGCCAAGGAACATGTCGGCATCGTGGATCACGTCACCGAGCTGACGCAGGTCGGATTTTTGGGCGTATTCCGATTTGATCGGGTTCATGTCGACCTCGCGGCCCTCATAAACAAGGCCGTGGATATCGCAGAGCCAGATATTCTCGCGCTTTACGCCGAGTTTGAGCAACATGTTGAGACACGCGATGCCTGCAGCACCCCCGCCCGTGCTGACGATCTTGATATCTTCGAACTTCTTTCCCGCAACATGCAGGGCGTTCGTGGCGGCCGCCCCCACAACGATGGCGGTGCCGTGCTGGTCGTCGTGAAAGACGGGGATGTTCATCCGCTCGTTACAGATGCGTTCCACGGTAAAGCAGTCGGGGGCCTTGATATCTTCAAGGTTGATCGCACCAAAGGACGGCTCAAGCGCGCAGACGATATCGGCGAGCTTTTCTGGGTCGGACTGGTTCACTTCGATGTCGAAGCAATCGATGTTTGCAAATTTCTTGAACAGAACCGCCTTGCCTTCCATCACCGGTTTGGACGCGAGCGCGCCGATGTTGCCAAGGCCAAGAACTGCCGTGCCGTTTGTCACCACGGCGACCAAATTCGCGCGAGAGGTATAGAGCGCTGCCGTGGCGGGGTCTTTTTGAATTTCGATGCAGGCTTCGGCCACGCCGGGGCTGTAGGCGCGGGCCAGATCACGGCCGTTGGCCAGCGGCTTGGTTGCGCGCACCTCGAGTTTTCCCGGCTTAGGAAAGGCGTGATAATCAAGGGCAGCTTGGCGTATTGACGGATTGTCGGTCATGGTGCAGGCCTCATTTTGAATTTAGTTTAATATTAAACTATTGCGCGAAGAGTGCCAGTGGGCATTTATTGGGGGCTGTTTTAGGCTGGTCACCTTCGGGGAAATTAAGGAGTGGAAAAACCTTCGCATCTTGCTGCGCGCGCGGCTAGGGTGGAAGGCCAATATGGCAGGAGATTCCCGTGATGGTTTTAAGAGAAGCGGCATTGGCGGTGCGTGAAAACGCACATGCGCCCTATTCCGGATTTAAGGTGGGGGCGGCGCTGCGCGGGGCGTCTGGCACGGTGTATCGCGGCTGCAATGTCGAGAATGTTGCTTATCCTGAAGGCACTTGCGCTGAGGCGGGTGCGATTGCAGCGATGGTTGCTGCGGGCGAGACCTCGTTCACCGAGGCCTATGTGGTGGCCGGATCGCCGCTGCCAGTCACGCCCTGCGGGGGGTGTCGTCAAAAGCTGGCGGAGTTTGGGGCGGGCGATGTGGTGGTCACCATGGCGACCGTTGAGGGCGTTGAAGAGCGCCTGAGCATTGCGGCGCTGTTGCCGGGTGCATTTGATCCATCATTCTTGGGGGGCTGAATGGAAGCGCGGAGTATTCTGGCCAAGTTGCGCCATGACCAGCCTTTGAGTGCGGATGAATTGACTTGGGTTGCGGGTGCGCTGGCGGATCAGACGCTGAGTGCTGCGCAAGCGGGTGCCTTTGCCATGGGCGTGTGCCGCAACGGGCTGGATCAGGCAGGACGTGTGGCGCTGACGCAGGCGATGTGTGCATCGGGAAATGTGCTGTCGTGGGATTTGGACAAGCCTGTTTTGGATAAGCACTCTACGGGCGGCGTCGGTGATTGTGTAAGCCTTGTGCTGGCGCCTGCATTGGCAGCTTGCGGGGCTTATGTGCCGATGATTTCAGGACGCGGATTGGGCCACACGGGCGGGACGCTGGATAAACTGGAGGCCATTCCCGGTGTGGGGGTGATGCTGGACGAGACGCGATTGCGCGCCGTTGTGGAGCAGGTGGGCTGCGCGATCGTGGGGGCGACAGGCGATATCGCTCCGGCGGACAAGCGGCTTTATGCGGTGCGCGATGTGACGGCGACAGTGGACAGTCTGGACCTGATAACGGCGTCTATCCTGAGCAAGAAACTGGCGGCAGGGCTGGAAGGGTTGGTGCTGGACGTCAAAGTAGGCTCTGGCGCGTTTATGAAGGAAATTGGTGCGGCGCGCGACTTGGCGCGGGCTTTGGTCGGGACGGCCAATGCAGCGGGCTGCCCCACGCGTGCGGTGATTAGTGACATGAGCCAGCCCTTGGTGCCGAGCCTTGGAAATGCGTTGGAAGTTGCTGAAGTCATGCGGGTGCTGCGCGCAGATGTGCGCGGCCCGATCGTGGAACTGTCTGCGGCGCTGGGCGGGGTGCTGTTAAGCGGTGCAGGTCTGGCGAAAGACGCGGATGCGGGGGGTGCGATGATTGAGGCAGCCATTGCAGAGGGTCGCGCGGCTGAGCGGTTTGGCGCGATGATTGCAGCGCTTGGCGGGCCTGTGCGCTTTGTGGACGATTGGCGGCGGTTCCTGCCGGAAGCCACAGTGATGCGCGAAGTGACGGCCCAACACAGCGGATATATTCAGAAGATTGACGGGGAGGCGCTTGGCCTTGTTGTGGTCGGCCTTGGCGGCGGGCGCGTGATCGAGAGTGATCCGGTGGACCCTGCGGTGGGGCTGTCTGATGTGGTGCGTCTCGGTGATTGGGTCGAGAAGGGGCAACCTCTTTGCGTGATCCATGCGGCGCGGCCGACGCAAGCGGACCGCGCGTTGGCGGCGGTGCGCGGGGCAATCACGCAGGGCGATGCTGCACCTCACGTGCCTGATTTGATTGTGGAGTACGTAGACTGATGGCGCGCGCGTTTCTGGTGGTGATGGATTCTGTAGGGATTGGCGGCGCACCTGATGCGCATACTTTCTTTAATGGCGATGTGCCCGATACTGGTGCCAACACGCTTGGCCATATTGCGCAGGCCTGTGCCGCGGGGCAGGCCGAAGACGGGCGGAGCGGTGCGATCAAGTTGCCGCAGTTGAGCCGCTTGGGGCTGGGTGCGGCGCTTACAGCGGCCAGCGGGATGGAGATCCCGGCATTTGATGTGCCAATTGGCGGCACATGGGGGGCTGCAACGGAGGTGTCGCGGGGCAAGGATACGCCGTCTGGCCATTGGGAACTGGCGGGTTTGCCGGTGCCTTGGGAGTGGAAGTATTTTGAACAGGTCGAAAACTCGTTTGACGAAGATTTGATTGCAGCGGTGAGCAAGGCGGCAGGGACGGACGGTATCCTTGGCAACTGCCATGCGCCCGGCACCGCAATTATTGAGCAGTTCGGGGCTGAGCATATGCGAACGGGCCAGCCGATTTGCTATACCTCCGCTGACAGTGTTTTCCAGATTGCGGCGCATGAGGAGACATTCGGACTAGAGCGGTTGCTCACGCTTTGTGCGGATATTGCACCGATGTTGCACGCGCAGCGGGTCGGGCGGGTGATCGCACGGCCTTTCGTAGGAGATGCGAAGGCTGGATTTACCCGCACGCAGCGCCGCCGTGATTATGCGATCATGCCACCCAAGCCCGTGCTGAGCAATTGGGTGCAGGAGGCAGGGCACGCGACGTTTGCGGTAGGCAAGATTGGCGATATCTTCTCGATGCAGGGGTTTGACGAAGTGCGCAAAGGCACTGATGCGCAGCTGATGGTGCATCTGGCTGATCTGGTGCGGGACGCGCCGGACGGCAGCCTGACATTTGCGAATTTCGTGGAGTTTGACAGCCTCTACGGCCACCGCCGCGATGTGTCGGGCTATGCCCGTGCGCTGGAGTGGTTTGACGCGCAGATTGGTGCTGTGATCGACCGGATGCGTGAGGGCGATATCATGGTGCTGACAGCAGACCACGGGAATGATCCTACGTGGATCGGCACTGATCACACGCGGGAGCGGGTGCCGGTGTTGGTAGCGGGTAAAGGTGCGGGGACGCTGGGGCAGATCGGATTTACAGATGTAGCGGCTTTTGTTGCGGCGCATCTCGGGGTAGACGTTCCATAAGCAATCAAGGAGCCGGAAATGAGCGATCAACACCTCACCGTCGTGGACCACCCGCTGGTCCAGCATAAACTGACCATCATGCGCGACAAAGATACGCCAACGGCAGTGTTCCGGCAGCTGCTGCGCGAGATCAGCCAGCTGCTTGCATATGAGGTCACGCGCAATCTGGCGATGACGACCAAAAAGATCGAGACGCCGATGCAGATGATGGATGCGCCCACACTGGATGGCAAAAAACTGGCCCTGATCAGCATCTTGCGTGCGGGCAATGGCTTACTTGATGGTGTCTTGGAGCTGATCCCTTCGGCGCGCGTCGGCTTTGTCGGGCTGTACCGAGACGAGGAAACGCTGCAACCAGTGCAGTATTACTTCAAGGTACCCGAGGGGCTGGACGACCGTTTGGTGATTGCGGTTGATCCAATGCTGGCCACGGGCAACTCCTCCGTGGCGGCGATTGACCTGCTCAAAGGTGCGGGGGCCACGAATATCATCTTCCTTTGTTTGCTGGCCGCACCCGAGGGGATTGCCCGGATGAAAGAGGCCCATCCCGATGTGCCGATTGTGACGGCATCTGTAGATGAAAAACTCAATGAGCTGGGTTATATCGTGCCGGGCCTTGGCGATGCCGGTGACCGGATGTTTGGCACAAAGTAGCAATTCGTCACGCTGGATCTGACGAGCGGTTGTCATGGATAGGCATTTGAGATCGTTCTTGGCGCGCGCTGAATCTTTCAGCGCGCGAAATTGTGATATGAATTTAGGATAATGTGGCAAAAGTAAGGCAATTGTTCACACAGTAGCTTTACTCACCCCCAGAGCTTTGACATTCTGGACACTATATTTTGTGGGGGCATGAATGAAACTTACTAAACTTGTCGCAATCGCCATTATTTCCGGAAGTGTTACCGTTGGTGCCGCTGCTGCGCAAACCCGTCCGGGCAGTGTGCCTGCTGAATTTCCAGCGGCCTCCTATAAGGGCAAGCAGTACGTGGACAGCAACGGCTGTGTGTTCATCCGCGCAGGCATTGACGGCAACGTATCGTGGGTGCCGCGTGTCACGCGCAAACGTGAGGGTGTGTGCGGGTTCAAACCCACATTCGCAGGTCAGGTGACGGAGCCTGTGCCAGTACAAACGGCCACTGTTGTTCCGCAGATTTCCATGCCGCAGCCTGTTACCCAAAGCGTGCCACAGCCAAAAGCGAAGCCGCCTGTAGTGGAAATCATGGTCGCGCCCGAACCGGTGCCAGAAGTTGTGCGTCAGGTAGCAAAACGCCCTGAGCCGATTGTCGAGAAAGCGGTTCAATCTGTACCCGCACCTGCACCCAAGCACACAGCACCTGTTGCAGTTGCGCAAGGCACCGCAGCATGTGTCGGCGCCTCGCCCATCAGCAGCCAGTATTTGCGCGCTGGCAAGCATGCCGTGCGCTGTGGTCCACAAACAGGGACAATCGTGGGGGCGCGCATCTCGACAGCACCCGAACCGCGTCATGTGACGGTTGGCGCGCAGCAGCAGGTCGTAAGCACAAGACAGCAGACCCGTGTCCACCGGCACACACGCATCGTGCCGCGTCACGTAGCTGCAAACCGCGTAACCACCACAAATGTACGGACGCCGCGCGGATATAAAGAGGTCTGGACCGATGGTCGCCTGAACCCCAAACGCGCCGAGCAAACCTTAGCGGGCCACGAGGCGATGAGCCAGATCTGGACCTCTACTGTGCCGCGACGCCTGGTTAATCAGGCTGCGGTTGCTGGTGTAACGGGTATCGTTCCGCCAACGCCGCGTCCGGCGCGGATTGTAATAGTGGAGCGCCAGCCCATCTATTCGACCCGCTCCACGCTGAAAGTCGAATACGAAGGGCGCTGATTTGCGCGGTGCGGGGTACATAGCTCTCGCGCGATAACACTTCCTAATCAGACTGTTTTAGAGGCCCGTCGGAAATGATCCGGCGGGCCACTTCTTTTGCCCAAGCGGCATAGATGATGGGGCCGGGGTGAAAGCCGTCCTCGGCCATGTCCGATACATCCAGCATATCGGGAAGTGGGGCGTATCTGGTATCGGGTTCACGTGCTAGTTCGGCGAAGAGGGCAGCATCAAATCGGGTGGCGCGCCGCCCGAGCAGCCACCGCAGGGGATTGGGCAGCAGTGGAAACCCGCCCAAGGGCGGGATTTGGCAGATATA
>CBDTVN010000074.1:0-13987 GCA_965364195.1 uncultured Sulfitobacter sp.
GGGAGCCGTATGAATTCATCGTGCACACCCGCGACGAGAAAACCAACCTCGCCCCACCAGAGCTGCTCAAACTCCACCCCTTGGGCAAATCCCCGATGATCGAGATGGACGGCGAGATCATTATCGAAAGTGCAGCAATCACCGAAGTCCTCTGCGCGAAATACGCCCCCCAGATGATCCCCGATGCGGGCACCCCCGCCCACATTCGCCACCTTGAGGCGATGCACTTTGCCGAAGGCTCCGCCATGACGCCCATTCTGCTCAACCTCCTTGTGGGCCGCTTGGGGGAGGCTGGTGCGCCTTTGCATCCGCGCATTGCCGAGCAACTCGACAGCCACTTCGCTTATATGGAGAGTATCATCCGCCCCTCCGGTCACTTTGTCCTCGACGATCTGAGTGCTGCCGACATTATGCTCAGCTTCCCTGCGCAGATCGCCATGCGTATGGACCGCCGCGCAAAATACCCCAAGCTCGCCGCGTTCGTGGACGCTATGGAAGCGCGCCCTGCCTACCAACGCGCCGTGGAAAAAGGCGGCGTTTAACACAGGCTTAACCTTTACCATCGCACGCAGCGTTAACCACACCCCCCTGCCCAAATGGTGCACAGGGGGGTGTACAGCAGGTGTACAGGTTCTGTATGCAAAGCACCCCCACCAAACCCAACAAAACAACGTTGTTAACCCTCGATTCGCACCATACGACCCAAACGGCCCATTAACCGTTGCGCAGGCTCCGCCCCCGTGCCAAAAAATCCCATCACCGCGCAGCAAACAGGGCAGACCAACATGACCGATATCCTCATCATCGGCGGCGGCATCGCAGGTCTCTCCGCTGCGGCCCGCCTCTCTGCCGACGCCCAAGTTACTGTACTGGAGATGGAAAGCGCCACGGGCTACCACGCCTCTGGCCGTTCCGCTGCGTTGATCGAGGAAAACTACGGCCCGCCTTCCGTCCAAGCCCTCAACCGCGCCAGTATGGACCACTTCCAAGAGGGCGAATATCTGACCCAACGTGGACTACTCGTCGTCGCCAGAGCGGATGAACTTGATGCCTTTAAGGCTGACGTCGCCAACATGGGCGTACATCCCATTACCCCCGCTGAAGCGATTGATTTTGTGCCCATTCTCGACCCTGCCCAAGTGGGTCTAGCGGCGTATCATGCGCCCGCATTCGACATCGATACAGACCGTTTGATGCAGGATTTCATCCGTACCATCCGCGCAAATGGCGGGCACATCATCACCGATGCTGTGGTTACAGAAATCCGTCAGGACAGCCACGGCTGGCATGTGCGCGCAGGTGCAGAATACACTGCCCACACCCTCGTTAACGCCGCTGGCGCATGGGCTGATCTGATCGCAGGCATCGCTGGTGTAACGCCACTGGGCATCATCCCACATCGCCGCTCCATGGCGCGCCTGGCCGCACCGGGAGGCCATGACACATCCCGCTGGCCCATGTTCTTTGGCCCGAATGAGAGCTGGTACGCCAAGCCTGACGCGGGCGCGTTGCTCGTCTCCCCCGCAGAGGAAGTCGCAACCCATCCCCATGATGCTTACGCCGATGATATGACCCTCGCCGAAGGCCTTGATCGCTATGAAAATATGGTTTCCGAGCCCGTCACCAGACCCATCGCCACATGGGCCGGATTGCGCAGTTTTGCCCCCGACCGCACCCTCGTTCTGGGCCGTGACCCCGAGGTGCCAGAGTTCATCTGGTGCGCAGGCCAAGGGGGATACGGCTTTCAAACCTCCCCCGCCGCATCGACGCTTGTGGCCGATCTGGTCATGGGCCGCACACCGTCGCTCGACGCGGCCTCCGTTGCCGCCCTGCGCCCTGACCGCCTGCGTCCATGAGCCGCCTCCCCCCCAGCGCCAGCATCGCCAGCCCAGCCGAGGGCGACAAGCTCTTTGCCCCCTCAGCCGAACGCAACCTGCCCGTCATCACTGCCCTCCTGCGCGATGTGGCACCGTCTCATGGACGCGCGCTGGAGATTGCTTCTGGCACGGGCCAACACATCACGGCCCTCGCCATCGCATTCCCCAATCTTGACTGGTTCCCCTCCGAGATCGCTCCCGACCGCATCGCCAGTATCAACGCCTATGTCGCTTCAGCACAACGCCCCAATCTGCATCCTGCAACAGTCCTGGACGCCACACAGCAAGGGTGGTCGATAGATCAAGACGCGTTTGATCTTATCCACCTCGGCAACCTGCTACACCTCATTTCAAAGCCCGCCGCCCAGACCCTACTGCGTGATGCAGCCTTAGCGCTCGCGCCATCCGGCACCCTCACTCTCTACGGTCCCTTCATGCGTGGCGGCCTCCTGACCTCCGACGGCGATGCCCGATTTGACGCGGAACTCCGCGCCGCTGATCCCGCGATCGGCTATAAGGATGATGCGTGGATCAATGAGGTGCTGACTTCGGCGGGCCTAAGCTTTAGCGTGCGGGACATGCCCGCCAATAACCTTGCCTTTATCGCGAAACGGACACAGACATGAACATACGCACCACCCTGTCGATCCTGTTGATTTCCCTGGTCGCGGCCTGTGGTGGCGATGGCGGCAAAGCGATCCCAGTGGGTAAACCCGTCGCACCCAACTTTAGCGATGCCGATCCCGTTGATTTCAGGGGACAACGCCCCTCCCGCTATCCCGTGCACGGCATCGATGCCGCAAGGTTTCAGAAGAGTATCAACTGGTCCCAAGCGCGCCGCAATGGCGTAAACTTTGCCTTCTTGAAAGCCACCGAAGGTGGCGACCTGCTGGACCCGATGTTCAAATCCCACTGGCGCGGTGCGGGCAAGGCGGGCGTGGCGCGCGGGGCCTATCATTTCTATTATTTCTGCACCACGCCCGAAGTTCAGGCCCGCTGGTTCATTCGCAATGTCCCCAAAACCAAAGGCATGCTGCCCCCAGTCCTCGACATGGAGTGGAACCCGTTCTCTCCCACCTGCGCACACCGCCGCCCCGATGCAAAAGTAGTTCAGGATGAGATGCGCCGCTGGCTACGGATCGTGGAAGCGCATTACGGCCAGCGCCCGATTATCTACACCACGCCGCGCTTTTACAAAGAAAACAGACTGGAATTCTTCAACGGTTATGAATACTGGCTGCGCACCACTGCCAAGACCCCGCGCGAGGCCTATCCGCGCGAAAGCTGGCGTTTTTGGCAGTACTCGGCCACAGGGCTGATTGACGGCATTGCGGGCGAAGTCGACCTGAATGTGTTCTCCGGCAGCAAAGCCGAGTGGACATCATGGCTGGCGGCACGCGCGCACAGATAACTTCACGAAATGCGGCCCAATCCCATGGGCAATATCCAAACGGGCAAGCGCGCCGCTTTAATCTGACAGGCAGGGAGTGCAGCGCGAAGAGCCTGTAGTTCATAGCCAGCACGCGTCACGACACATTCCAGATCATCCGCAAAATCCGGCAAGTGAAAGATCACAAACTTTCGGGTTTTGCCGAAGCGCATCTGGGTGAGCGTGATCTGGGGCGCGGCCTCAAAATGGCAGGCATCCCAACAAACCTCGGCAATGTCTGGCAAGTGGCGCAAACTGCCCCAACGCTGGAGCAGAACGATGGTCACAGTAGCCTGATCTGCCTGCGCTACGCCAAGCGCGGCGCGGACCTCATCGGCTCGGTCCCCGATCACCGCAACCGTCGGGCTGCGCGGGGGCGACAAGGCCACGCCAGCCGCAAACACCACCGCGAGCAGAACACCCGCGATGGCGATACAGTGTTTAGCCGTCCACGCGGATGGTGGCGTTTTTCGGATCATAGGGGCTGTCCTCGACAATCTCGGCATCCCACAGTTGGTCAAACATTTTGACCTTCAATTTGGTCCCGACCACCGCAGTCTCCGGTTTGACATAGCCCATGCCGATAGACTTCCCAAATGCGACAGAATAGCCACCCGAAGTCAGACGCCCCACGCGGGTGTCACCGTGGTAGAGCACCTCACGGCCCCAAGGGTCTGCATCGTCAGGTCCGTCGATGAGCAACGTCACACACTTCGCTTTGATCCCGTGTTCCGCCATCGCCTGTTTGCCGTGGAAATCTTTATCCATGTTCACAAAACGCGGCAGATCCGCCTCAAGCGGCGTCGCGTCGCGGCCCAGCTCTGTCCCGAAGGCGCGGTATGATTTCTCCTGCCGGAGCCAGTTTTGCGCACGCGCACCGACCAATTTCATACCATGCTTTTCACCTGCCTTTTCCAGCAGATCGAACAGGTGGTTTTGCATCTCGATGGGATGATGCAGTTCCCAGCCCAACTCTCCAGTATAGGCCACGCGGATCGCGCGCACAGGCACCATGCCAAGTTCGATATTGCGCATGGTGAGCCACGGGAAACGCTTGTTGCTGAGCGCCGTATCAGGATTGGCGTCCTTGATCACCTCGCGCAGCACATCGCGAGATTTGGGGCCTGCAATGGCGAAAACACCCCATTGCGTGGTCACATCATGACACTCGATATAGCCAAGTTCGGGTGCTTTATCCTCAATGGCTTTGCGCAGATAATCGCTGTCATAAGCGGTCCAACCGCCTGCACTTACAAGATAATATTCATCCTGCGCCAAACGCACGATGGTATACTCCGTGCGCGTGGTCCCCGCACCCGTCAGCGCATAGGTCAGGTTGATGCGGCCCACATTCGGCAGCTTGTTACAGGTAAACCAATCAAGGAAAGCAGTCGCCCCCGGCCCTTTCACCAGATGCTTGGTAAAGGCAGTCGCGTCGATCAGGCCCACTCCCTCACGCACGGCCTTTGCCTCATCCACAGCATACTGCCACCATCCGCCACGGCGGAAACTGCGGCTCTCGTGATCATTGAACCCCTCGGGCGCATAGTAGTTCGGACGCTCCCACCCGTTTGTCCACCCAAATTGCGCGCCACGGGCGGCCTGACGATCATAGGCAGGCGATGTGCGCAGCGGGCGGCAGGCAGGACGCTCCTCGTCAGGATGGTGGAGGATGTAGACGTGCTCGTACGCCTCTTCATTCTTGCGCGCGGCAAACTCGGTCGTCATCCAGTCGCCGTAGCGTTTGGGATCGAGCGAGGCCATGTCGATCTCGGCCTCCCCCTCGACCATCAACTGCGCGAGATAATAGCCTGTGCCACCCGCCGCCGTGATCCCGAAGGAGAAACCCTCCGCAAGCCACATATTGCGCAAACCGGGCGCAGGACCGACCAGCGGGTTACCGTCTGGTGTGTAGCAGATCGGGCCGTTAAAATCATCCTTAAGCCCACAATCCTCTGCCGAGGGGATGCGGTGGTTCATCGCCATATATTGGTCTTCAATCCGGTCCAGATCGAGTTGGAACAGATCCGCCCGGAAGCTATCTGGTACACCGTACTCAAACCGCGCAGGCGCGTTCGGCTCATAGACACCCAGGATCCAGCCGCCACGCTCTTCGCGGACATAAGACTGCGCATCAGCGTCACGGATCACAGGATGCTCTACATTGCCCTCGGCACGGAACTTGACCAGCTCCGGGTCGCTGTCCATCACGATAAACTGGTGCTCGACAGGGATCGCAGGCATCTTGATGCCCAGCATCTGCGCGGTGCGCTGCGCGTGGTTACCGGATGCTGTCACAACATGCTCGGCGGTGATCACAACCTGTTCGTCAGACGGGATCAGGTTGCCGCCCTTCTCGACCATCTTGGTCACGGTGACTTCCCATGCTTCGCCGTTCCAATGGAACGCATCAGCTTGCCACTTACGCTCAATCACGACACCACGCTGACGCGCGCCTTTGGCCATCGCCATCGTCACATCGGCGGGGTTAATATAACCGTCCGTCTGGTGGTAAATCGCGCCTTTCAAATCCTCGGTACGAATGAGCGGCCACTTGGCCTTTACCTCGTCGGGCGTCATCCATTGATAGGGTACACCGCATGTCTCTGCGGTGGACGCATAGAGCATATACTCCTCCATCCGCTCGTCCGTCTGCGCCATGCGCAAGTTGCCTACCACGGCAAAGCCCGCGTTCAGGCCTGTCTCTTCTTCAAGCGTCTTGTAGAACTTGATCGAGTAGTCGTGGATGTGGGTCGTTGCAAAAGACATGTTGAAATAAGGCAGCAAGCCCGCCGCGTGCCATGTGGAGCCTGATGTCAACTCGTCACGCTCTAGCAGCATCACATCGTCCCAACCCGCACGCGCCAGATGATAAGCGATCGAGGTCCCGACGGCACCGCCGCCCACGACCAATGCTTTGACTTGAGTTTTCATGACACGATTCCCTTTTGCGCACTTTGGTTTGGTTTTATATCCGAACCTCGAAATCCAACGCCAACCCGCGACTGGAAAATGCGGAAAACCGACCTCACCCCATTTCGCGGTCTTTCATTTCTTTTGATCCCAAAAATTCAGGGGTGCTTGGGCCATTGGCACAGGCGGGACAGAGCCTCAAAAATGTACTGCCCTTACGGCATGATCTTTCCCGGATTCATAATACCATCAGGGTCCAGCGCACGCTTGATCGCAGCCATTACATCCACTGCACCGCCCAGTTCTTTGACCAGATAGGGCCGCTTGCCCTGACCGATCCCGTGCTCGCCCGTGCAGGTCCCGCCAAGTGCGATGGCGCGGTCATTGAGCCAGCTTACAAAAGTTTCGGCGCGCGCGACCTCCTGTGCATCCTCCATATCGACCAAAACGGAAGCGTGAAAATTCCCATCCCCTGCATGGCCCACAATCGGTGCAATCAACGCCAACTCGGCGGCCTTTTCGTTGGTTGCCACAACCGCCTCGGCCAGTTTCGAAATTGGCACACAAACATCTGTCGCCACCGCCTTGGATCCGGGCCGCAGCGCGAGCATCGCCCAATAGGCATCGTGGCGCGCCTGCCATAGCTTGTTACGCTCTTCGGCGGACGTGGTCGCAGCATATCCATTGCCGCCAAACTCCTCGGCCAGCGCACCAAATGTCTCCGCCTGCTCGGCCACGCCAGCGTCTGATCCATGGAACTCCAGCAGCAAAAGCGGTGTCTCCGGCAATGTGAGCTTGGAATAGTTATTCAACGCCTCGACCACCAGTGCATCCAACAGCTCGATCCGCGCCACGGGCAGGCCGTATTGGATCACGGCCATGACAGTCTCACAGGCCGCTTCCACACTCGGAAAGGAACAGCTCGCCGCCGATATCGCCTCGGGGATACCCTGAAGGCGCAAAGTGACTTCGGTGATGATCCCGAGCGTCCCTTCGGAGCCGACCATCAACCGCGTCAGATCATATCCGGCAGAGGATTTGCGCGCGCGACTTGCCGTGCGGATCACTTCACCGTTCGGCATCACCACTTCAAGGCTGAGCACATTATCCTTCATCGTGCCATAGCGCACGGCATTCGTCCCCGATGCCCGCGTGGCTGCCATGCCGCCAATGCTCGCGTCCGCCCCCGGATCGATGGGAAAGAACAGGCCCTGATCCCGCAAATGGGTGTTCAGCGCCATCCGCGTTACCCCCGGCTGCACACGACAATCGAGATCGCCCGCGTTGACCTCCAGCACCTCATTCATCTGGCTCACATCAATGCTGATCCCGCCCGCAGGTGCATTCACATGCCCCTCAAGCGATGTTCCTGTGCCAAAGGGGATGATCGGCACTTTATGCGCCGAGCAGATTTTTACGATATCGGAAACTTCCTGCGTGGACTGCGCAAACACGACGCCATCGGGCGGCTGGTTGATAATCCACGTGGTTGTATGGGCGTGCTGCTCCCTAATGGACGTACCAGTCTGAAACCGCTCCCCGAATTGCTGCTTGAGAATACCCAATGCCGCACCGATACCATCTTCGTTACGCGCAAGTGCTGTCGCCTGAACCATGCCCTAATCCCCCAATGCAATGCCTTCGCGGCGCGGGTCTGCACCGCCTTGCAAACTATCACCGATTGCAATCAGGTGAAGCCCCGACGTCAGCCCGCGCGCGTTAATCTCATAGCCGATACCGCCCAAGCCATCAGCAAGTGCCTCAGCCGAAGTGCCTTCTTCTAGATCATAGGTCCCGAAACGGTTGACCGCATGGGGCAGCGCCGCCGCTTGCTGCGGGTCCAGCCCCCAATCAATCATCCCGATGATCGCTTGCGTTGTGTACCCGATGATCCGGCTGCCGCCGGGGGAGCCTGCAACAATCACGGGCGCACCGTCCTTCATTACAATCGTCGGTGACATAGACGAACGCGGCCGCTTACCCGGCTCTACACGGTTGGCAATCGGCACACCGTCACTATGGCTGCGAAACGAGAAATCTGTCAGCTCGTTGTTGAGCAAAAAGCCACCCACCATCAGGCGGCTGCCGAAACCGTTCTCGATGGTGGTCGTCATGGACGCCACATTGCCGAAGCTGTCCACAATCGAGATATGCGAAGTTGACGGCAGCTCGATCGCCTCATCATCCGCCCAGTTCAGCGCATGATCAAATGCAGGAGTGCCGGCTGCAACTTCCGGCAGCGCGTCATCTCCTGCCAGAAGCGCACCGCGCTCCGCCAGATATGCGGCATTCAACAGTCCCTTTACGGGTACCGGCACGAAATCGCTGTCCGCCACGTATCGCCCGCGATCTGCAAACGCCAGCCGCGAGGCATCCCCGATCAGTCGCCGCACGTTAACATCATCCGGCCCAGCGCTCAGATCATATCCCTCAAGCATTCCAAGAGTCTGTCCAACCGCAATCGCACCAGAAGACGGCGGCCCCATGCCGCACACATCATGCGCGCGGTAGGTCGCACAAACTGCCCCACGCTCCTTCACGCGGTAGATCGCCAGATCGACCTCGGACAAGACACCCGCATTGTCAGCCCCCTGAACGGTGGCGACGATGGTTTTCGCCAGATCACCTGCATAAAACGCACCCACGCCCTGTTCGCTCAATACCTTAAGTGTTTGCGCATAAGGCAGATTTACCAAAGTGTTGCCCGCTGCAATCGGCACACCTGCGGGCATGAAATATTCCGCCGTATTTTTCGAGCTTGCCAGACGTTCCGCGTCAGCCGTCACAAGCTGCGCCAAGCGTGGACTGACAGAGAACCCATCTTTCGCCAGCGACATCGCAGGTGCCAACAAGCTGGCCCAGTCCTGCGTGCCAAATCGCTTGTGCACTTCAGCCAACAGCGCAGGAGTCCCCGGTGTCCCGACAGAACGCCCACCCACAACGGCATCAAAGAATTTCAACGGCTCACCCGCTTCATCCTGAAACAGGCGTGGCGTGGCCGCCAACGGCGCAGTTTCGCGCCCGTCAAATGTTGTCAGTTCACCCTTTTCCGCATCATACCAGACCAGAAACGCGCCACCGCCAAGGCCGGAGCTTTGCGGCTCCACCAGCCCCAGCATGACTTGAACCGCGACCAAAGCATCCGCCGCGGTACCGCCGCGCGCCAACACATCCGCCCCCGCCTTGACTGCATGCGGGTTCGCCGCAACAACCATCCAGTTGTCCGCCTCAACAGGGACACCCGCCGCCTTAGACGCCAGTGCATCCATCACTTCGGGCGATAGACTTTCGAACGCACCCGCACTCGCCGCCTCAGGCTCGATTGCATCAGCAGCCTGCTGCGCGCTCGCATTGCCCGCCATCGCCACAAGAAACCCCATTACAACAACGCGCATCACAATCTCCTTTTTTACTCTTCATTTGGCCCTTAAACTCATCCGCCCTTACAGCTTGCACCAAAGGGCAGCGGGTCAAAGCATCGACGGCACGACCTGATCTGGCGGGCGGTGGCCATCATCGAATGTCTTGATGTTGATGATTACCTTTTCGCCCATATCAATCCGCCCTTCCAATGTGGCAGACCCCATATGCGGCAACAGTACGACATTCTCCAAGTCACGCAGGCGCGGATTAATCTCGACACCGTGCTCATACACATCCAGCCCCGCGCCCTTGATCTCGCCAGCGCGCAGCATGCGGGTGAGAGCATTTTCGTCGATCACCTCTCCGCGTGAGGTGTTCACGATAACCGCGTCAGGCTTCATCAGCTTCAACCGCCGCGCGTTCATCAAGTGGAAGGTTGAGGGCGTGTGCGGGCAGTTGACCGATATCACGTCCATACGCGCCACCATCTGGTCAAGGCTTTCCCAATATGTCGCTTGCAATTCTGCTTCCGTCTCGAGACGCAGGCGGCGGCGGTTGTGGTAGTGAACCTGCATGCCAAAAGCCGTAGCACGGCGCGCCACTGCCTGTCCAATGCGGCCCATGCCAAGGATGCCAAGACGACGACCCGAAATCCGCCCGCCCAGCAACGCATTGGGAGCCCAACCGTCCCAATTGCCGTTCTTCATCTGTGCCATGCCTTCGGGCATCCGCCGCGTCACGGCCAACAGCAGTGCCATCGTCATGTCCGCCGTATCGTCAGTCAGCACACCGGGTGTGTTCGAGACAAGCACCCCCTGTTGGCGCGCGGTTGCCACATCGATGTGGTCAACCCCTGCACCATAGTTTGCAATCAGCTTGAGCCGACCGCCCGCTTGGGAGATCAACGTGTTATCGATCTGGTCCGTGATCGTCGGGACCAGTACATCGCAAGTTTTTATCGCTTCTGCCAGTTCCGTGCGGGTCATAGGCGCATCAGTTTCGCGCAGGCGCACATCGAATAATTCGGCCAGCCGTGTTTCCACAACCTCCGGTAACCGTCGCGTGACTACAACACTCAGCTGCTGTTTTGGCATAATTCTATCTCCGGACTTGGCGTGACGTATCTGTTGCTGCCATGGTGACTCAAGCAGCGACGAGGCACAAGAACCTCGCGCATACGTTGAGCAGAACTAGAACAATAAATACAGTGCAGGCAGCACATCATGAACAAATCGAATTTGCGTCGTCTTGGCGCAGGACTCCTTGGCGCTTGCGCCCTGATCCTCACCACCAGCTTTGCAACACCGGCCCTTGCGGCTGGTGACGAAGTCGTAGGCAAAGTCACAAACCGCCCGATCCCACGCTATGTCTCGATGAAGGCCTCCGAAGGAAACGTACGACGGGGGCCCTCCCTCACGCATCGGATCGACTGGGTGTTCAAACGCCGCGATATGCCCCTGCGCATCACCGCCGAGCATGGCCACTGGCGCCGCGTCGAAGACCGTGACGGCATGGGCGGCTGGGTCCACTACTCGCTTTTGTCCGGCACCCGCACTGTACTGGTTGAGAAAGACATGCTCACGCTGCACGCACGTCCAGATGCAAAAGCCCCTGTTATGGCCGCCCTCGAGATGGGCGTTGTTGCGCGTGTCTCTGAATGTGGCGGCGAGTGGTGCTTGCTCAAATCAGGCGGCTTTAAAGGCTGGGCACCAAAGGCCCGTCTCTGGGGTGTCCGCACCCAAGAGGTGTTTGACTGATTGCACAGCACTGACGCTTGGATCATGCTGGGAAGACCCAGTTGATCCAAAGGACGCTCCCACATGCAATCCGTTTTCTATGACCGTTTCGGCAGTGCCGCCGATGTTCTAACAGCTCAGACGTTTGACACCCCTGCCCCTGCTGCGGGCGAAGTGACAGTGCGCATGGCATTTTCCGGCGTGAACCCGTCTGATATCAAGTCCCGCGCGGGCGCACCCGGCGTTGCAAAACCTGCATTCGAGCAAGTTATCCCGCACAGCGATGGGTCGGGCGTTATTGAGGCTGTTGGCGAAGGCGTAGACCCAGCACGCATCGGCACCCGCGTCTGGATCTGGAACGGCCAATGGCAGCGTGCATTTGGCACAGCTTCAACCCACATCACCCTCCCGTCAGAGCAGGCCGTGCAGTTGCCTGATGATGTCGCACTTGAAACAGGTGCCGTCCTCGGCATTCCTGGCCTAACAGCTGCAGAAGCCGTATTTGGCGGCGGCGATGTAACGGGTAAGACACTTCTGATCTCGGGCGGTGGTGGCACGGTTGGCTATCTAGCGGTGCAGCTCGCCGTTTGGGCCGGAGCCCACGTCATTGCCACGTGCAGCCCCCGCGATATGGAGCGGGTGAAAGCAGCCGGCGCCCACACAGTGCTGGATTACCGCTCGGATACGCTGAGCGCCGATATCCTTGCCGCCAATGGTGGTGCGCTGGTCGACCGTGTTCTGGAAGTCGAATTCGGCGCAAACGTGACGATGAACTCAGAGGTGATCGGAATCAACGGCACCATTGCTGCCTACGGCTCCCAGATCGAGATGATGCCGACCCTGCCCTTCCGCCCTTTGCTGTTCAAAGCTGTCACACTCGATGTGATCCTTATCTATCTGCTGCCGCTGCCTGCCCGCTTTGAGCGGATTGAAGCGCTGCACGCCGCGTTGCTGGATGGGGCGCTAAGCTGTCCCATCGCACAGGTCTATCCCCTGCACGACTGCGCCGCCGCGCATGATGCAGTGCTGACGGGTGGCCGCGCGGGCGCCGTGCTGCTCGACTGCCAATAGCCGCGAGCAAGTTCCGAAATTGCAATAAAGGGGGGGCGGGTCTAACCTGCCCCTTTTACATTTACCCAATGCTCAGAGACCTTACATGCGCCTGATTGCCCTTCTCATCTGCCTGTCGATGCCTTTAGCTCTGGAGGCACAGTCCACTAATGATCAGCCCTCAGGCACGATCACCATCACCGACAGCAGCACCCAAGACGCCGCCATCGCCGTGCGCATCCGCGACATCCTACGCGAGCTGGACGGCTACACGGACGTGACCGTCTCTGTCAGCTCCGGCATCGTGACCCTGCGGGGCAACACGCTGGACACAGAAACCGTCAACCGACTGAACGATCTGGTGGCTCGGATGGAAGGGGTTGTCGCGATAGAAAACGAAGTCTCTGAGACCACGGACGTTGTGCAACGCCTCAACCCTGCCGTTCAACGTTTTGCCGCACGCGGTCAACAGCTCATTGCATTCTTGCCGCTCGCATTGGTGGCGCTGTCTCTGTTTGCGCTGATTGTTTTGCTCGGTTTTGCCATTGCGCGGCGCAAACAGCCATGGGAGCGGCTGGCCCCCAACGCCTTCATCGCGGACATATACCGCCAGATACTGCGGCTGCTGTTTATCGTTGGCGGTCTGGTCGTTGCGTTGGATATCGTAAATGCCACGGCGCTCTTGTCGGGCATTTTGGGCGCTGCAGGAATTGTAGGCCTCGCCATCGGTTTTGCTGTGCGCGACACGGTTGAGAACTTCATCGCCTCTATCATGCTGTCGATCCGCCAGCCATTTCGCCCCAATGACACGGTCGAGATCGAAGGGGACACCGGCAAAGTCATCCGCCTGACCTCTCGCGCGACAATTCTACTTAGCTTTGACGGCAATCACATCCGCATCCCCAACTCGACCGTGTTCAAAAGCCGCATAGTCAACTTCTCGCGCAATGCAGAGCGGCGCTTTACCTTTGAACTTAGTGTCGCACCTGACACAGACCTCGCCCATGCCCGTGCCGTCACGCAAGACATTCTTGAGGAGCTGCCATTTGTCTTAGCCATCCCCCAAGCCTCCGTCTGGATAGAATCAGTGGGAGACAGTTCGGTCAATTTGGGCATGGCCGCGTGGATCAATCAAAATGACACCAACGTGGTACTTGCCCGCTCCGAGGCGATCCGGCTGGTGCAGGCGGCTTATGATAGCGAAAGCATTGGCGCGCCCTTCCCCACATATCGCCTGATGCATGAGGGCAGCACGCCTAAGGCAGCATCAGACGAAGCACCCGTTACACCCCCCTATCAAGGCTTCAACGCCACCCCAGTACCTGCGCAGGATGTGGACGCCGTTGAAGACAAGCAACTGGAACAAATTGTCGAGTTGGAGCGCGCAGAAAAGCACGATGATTTGCTGCACCGGAATGCAGATCAAGAATAACGACCGTTTGATCGATTTAATGTCAGATAAAGGCTTGCGCCCCAAGCCAACCCGCCCTATTTAACGCGGCACGTTGGGGTGTAGCCAAGTGGTAAGGCAATGCTTTTTGGTAGCATGTACCGTAGGTTCGAATCCTACCACCCCAGCCAGTCTCTCACAGTGATAGAAGCAACAACCCGGGCCACCC
>CBDTVN010000075.1:0-13716 GCA_965364195.1 uncultured Sulfitobacter sp.
TGATCGGCGCATTGGTCCATCAGGACTGAATAATAAGCCATGTTGAGGTGGCCGTTATAGTCGATCCATTCGGGCAGGACGGGCATGGCGGTGGAGCGGAATATATCTGTCATAGGGGAAGGTTAGCACGGCCCGTTGCGGTGGGCGAGATCGTATTTGCGCGCGCTTTGCCTCTCACGGGCGCGTCGATGTTCGTGAGAGGCGCGCGGCCTTACTCTTCCAAGAAGGTCTCGCTGTTCTGGGCGATCTCATTTCTCAGAATATTCTTGGTTTTGTCGTCGATATCTGCGCCGTTGATGACCCGCATCGCGTGCAACATGCCTTTGGACCAGCTCTTGTTAACGCTCTGGGGAATTTTAAATTTTGCCAGCGTTTCAGCATCGATGCCGCAGGCCTTTATGATCTGCTCGCCCGGAAACAGCTGCGCGGCCTCCATTCGGTGGATGCGTATGTCTTTGTCGGGGTGGTCGGATTGAACGGCGGATATGTGGTCTGTGATGTCACAACCATTGGGCAGCGTGTACTCAAATGCCTCAAGGCTTTGCGTATAGCCGGTTTGTTTGACGGCCTGATTGTACAGGCTTTTGACCCACCCATCATGGTCCCGTACCACGATGTGAAAGACGGTTTTGCCGCGCGGCAAGATGGCCGCCAACGCGTCCAATGCGCACGAAAGCGCGGGGAAGAAGCCGGGGTGGCTTTTGAACTGACCGGGGTGCGGGCCGGACAGGCCTTCGTCGGTGATCAGGACCGGTCTGTCATCCGGCACCTGCGACAGGGGCATGTCGAGGGCAGTCTCAAGATGCTGTGTCAGGGTAGGAAGATCGACGCCGGAGGTGTAATTTTGGCGGATGTAGCCGTGCGCGCGCAAGAGGCCTTGTCGCTGCGGCCCAAAACACATGCGGTTGATCACCGACACCTGCGGCAGCAACGTCTCCGCGTTCAGGTGCAGCGCCTTTTGGAAGGAGGTCGATCCCGTCTTTGGCAGGCCGATGTGCACATGGAATGTTGCCATTTCCGTCTCCTGAGGGCGCAATCTATCGGCTTAAAAAGGGGGTTTCACTCCCGCAGGGCCTTGGCGTCACAGGCGGATCACGCTCTCACAAGCGGGGTGAAGGCGAGGTGCCCGCGCTAGCCTTTGAGTTTCGCGGCGACCAGTTGATTGACGGCCTTAGGATTGGCCTTGCCGCCTGTCGCTTTCATCACCTGACCCACGAACCAGCCTGCGAGTTTGGGATTCTCTCGGGCCTTGGCGACTTGATCGGGGTTGGCGGCGATGATCTCGTCTACAGCCGCTTCGATTGCGCCTGTGTCGGTGACCTGTTTGAGGCCTTCGGTCTCGACCACCTCGGCAGGGTCGCGGCCTGTGGTATAGGTGATCTCGAAGACGTCTTTGGCGATTTTGCCCGAGATTGCTTCGGAGACGATAAGGTCTACGATGCCGCCGAGCAGGGCGGGCGTAACGGGGGACTCGGAGATGTCTTTTTCGTCTTTCTTAAGACGGCCAAACAACTCGTTGATGACCCAGTTGGCAGTCAGTTTGCCGTCACGGCCTTTTGCGGTCTCCTCGAAATAGCTCGACGAATCTAAATCAGCGGTCAGCACGGATGCATCATAGTCGCTGAGGCCGAAGTCATTGATGAAACGGGCCTTCTTGGCGTCAGGAAGCTCGGGCAGGGTCGCCTCAATCTGGTCCACCCACGCCTGCTCGATCTCCAAGGGTAGGAGGTCGGGATCGGGGAAGTAGCGATAGTCGTGCGCTTCTTCTTTGGACCGCATGGAGCGGGTTTCCTGCTTGTCGGGGTCGAACAGGCGTGTTTCCTGGGTGACTTCGCCGCCGCCCTCCACGATTGCGATCTGGCGCTTGGCCTCGACGTCAATTGCCTGCTGGATGAAACGCATGGAGTTCATGTTCTTGATTTCGCAGCGCGTGCCGAGGTGGGAGAAGTCACCAGTCGCGGCGTATTTCTCGTACTGGCCCGGCGTGCAGATACTCACGTTGACGTCGGCGCGCATGGCACCGGATTGCATGTCGCCGTTGCATGTACCGAGGTAGCGCAGGATTTGGCGCAGTTTGGCCATATAGGCGGCGGCCTCTTCGGGGCCACGGATGTCGGGGCGCGATACGATTTCCATCAATGCAACGCCCGTGCGATTGAGATCGACGAAGGACATGTTGGGGTCCATGTCGTGGATGGATTTACCTGCGTCCTGCTCAAGGTGGATACGCTCAACGCCAACCATGCGTGCGGTGCCATCGCCCATCTCAACAAGGACTTCACCTTCGCCGACAATCGGATGGTAGAGCTGGGAAATCTGGTAGCCTTGGGGCAGGTCGGGGTAGAAATAGTTCTTGCGGTCAAAGGCGGACCACAGATTGATCTTTGCCTTGAGGGCCAGACCTGTGCGCACTGCTTGCTCTACGCAATACTCATTGAGCGTGGGCAGCATGCCGGGCATGGCGGCATCAACAAAGGCCACGTTGCTGTTCGGCTCGGCGCCAAATTTCGTGGAGGCGGCGGAGAAAAGTTTGGCGTTCGAGCTGACCTGTGCGTGCACCTCCATGCCGATGACCAGCTCCCAATCCTGCTTGGCTCCCGCAATGGTGCGGACTTTTGGTGTTTCATAAGTGAGATCAAGCATGGGCGCGCCTTTCGCTAACAGTTGGAAGCGGTTTAGCGTCGGGGGCAGTGCGCTGCAAGAGGGGGGATTTATAGAAATCGCCCTTGTGGGAATGTGGCTTGGTCTGGGGCGCGCTGCGTCTTATGCTGGGCGGGACGGCTTGCTGACCCGAATTAACCCGAGAGGAACTGCCCAAATGGACCTGAATGGAAACCAAGACGCCACATATCTTGCATCGCTTGTGGCCACGGGGCAGGCCTCGCCGGACGAATTGCTGGATGAGGCATTGGCGCGCGTGGCGGCCCTGAACCCTGCGCTGAATGCGGTGGTGTTGGTGCAGGAGGAGGTCGCGCGGCGCGCAATCAAGGAGGGGTTGCCGGAAGGGCCGTTTCGAGGGGTGCCGTTCTTGCTCAAGGACTTGAGTGCGGAGGCAGTGGATTTCCCCACGCACAGCGGCTCGAACATGTTGCGCAACACGCGATATTCCTATGACAGCGAGATTTATAAGCGGATGCGGGCGACGGGGGTGGTCACATTTGGGCGGACCACATCCCCCGAGGGCGGCATTGGCGTGGTGACGGAGGCGGCAGTCTACGGCGCGCCGACGCGCAATCCGTGGGACGTGACAAGAACCAGTGGCGGATCGTCGGGCGGTGCGGGCGCTGCGGTGGCGGCGGGGATTGTGCCGATGGCGCATGGCTCTGACGGGGGCGGCTCGGTGCGCATCCCTGCGTCAAGCTGCGGGCTCTTCGGCTTCAAGGCCACGCGCGCGCGGTTTCCGGATGGGCCTGCCGTTGGCGAAGGCTGGGCGGGGATGGCGATAGACGGGTTTTTGTCACGCTCGGTCCGTGACAATGCGGCGATGATGGATGCCTGTGCGGGGGCGGAGGTAGGCGCGCCTTATGTTGCTCCTGCGATGGAGATGAGCTTTGCTCAGGCGATTGCACAGCCGCCAAAGCGCTTGCGGGTGGGGGTCTGTGATACGACATTTACAGGGCTTGCGATTGATCCGGAGTGTCGTGCGGCAGTCGAGAAAACCGCGCGAATTCTAGAGGAGTTGGGGCATGAGATTATCCCGACCTGTCCCAAGGCTGACCATCTGGGGATGATGCATGCCTGGACCAAGATTGTCGCCTGCGGCACCGCGCTTTGGATCGACAAGACGCTGGAGGCCAAGGGGCGCGATTTGCAGCAAGGCGATGTTCAGGGGGTCGCACGCAGCGCGCGGGCCTTTGCGGCGACGATCTCGGGGGCGGAGTATCTGGCCGCGGTGAGCAAAGTGCATGCCTATGGGCGCGAGATGGCGGCAGGGTTTGACGGGTATGACATCCTGCTCTCGGCCACATTGGCAGAGCCGCCCGCAGTGGTCGGCCGTTTCACCCATGACCGCGATGATTACGAGAATTACCGTGTGGGCGCGGGGGGCGTGTTTGAATATTCGCCGTTTTGTGCGTCATTCAATGCCAGCGGACAGCCCGCCGCGACGGTGCCGATGCATTGGAGCGATGCAGGGCTGCCTGTGGGCGTCCATTTGGCCGCAGGTTTCGGGCAGGACGCGACATTGATCGCGGTCTGTGCGGAGCTGGAGCAGGCGGCGCCATGGGGCGCGCGTCAGCCGCAGATGTTGAAGGATTATCTGCGCGCTGATTTTAGCGCGGCCTAGATATCCTTCATCAGGCGCAGCGCGTCGTAGATCGCGGCGTGGGTGTTGCGGGCGGAAACGGCATCGCCGATGCGGAAGAGTTGGAATGTGCCTGCTTCATTGCGGGTAAGGTTTTGCGGTGTGCCGTCGATGAGGGCATCGTGATCGACCGCGCCTTCATTGCTGCTGTGGGGTTTAAGATCGAAGTATAGCTCATCCAATGGCAGGGTGCCGTAGTTGACGATGACCTGATCGTATTCGCGTTTATCGGAATGATCGCTGTAATCGGTGCCGATGGTCGCGACCAATTTGTTGCCTTCTTTCTCGACCCCCAACAGGCGGCGGGTGACTGTGAAGGTCACATCCTTGTCCTGCAACGAGCGCATGTAAGGAACGAGGTTCATTGCCATTATGTCTGGGGCAAAGGTACGGTCGGGGGTCATGATCTCGACCTTTGCGCCGGAGTTTGCAGCAATTTCGGCAGCTTGCAGGGCAGGATGGTCGCCGCTCTCGTCATAGATGAGGATATTTTGGGCAGGACGCACGTCACCTGCGATAATGTCCCATGACGTGACCACATGGGCGGCCTCTGTGCCGGTCTCGAACAATTCGGTGTTGGGTAAACCGCCCGTGGCGACGATCACCACATCGGGGTTAAGCGCCGTAATATCGTCGGCCTCCGCCAAAGTGCTGAAGTGGAATACCACATCGCGCGCGGCACATTGCGACATGCGCCAGTCGATGATCGAGATCATCTCGCGCCTACGCGGGGTTTGGGCGGTGAGGCGGATCTGGCCGCCGGGGTCGGGCTGGGCCTCGAACACGGTGACGGTGTGGCCGCGCTCTGCGGCGACACGGGCGGCCTCAAGCCCTGCGGGACCTGCGCCGATGATCACCACTTTGCGCTGTGTCGCGGCGGGTTGGATTGTATGCGGCATCGTGAGTTCGCGGCCTGTGGCGGCGTTGTGGATGCATAGCGCATCGCCCGCTTGGTAAATCCGGTCAAGGCAGTAGGTGGCGCCAACGCAGGGGCGGATGTCCTCCTCGCGGCCCTCCATAATCTTTTTGACGATATGGGGGTCAGCCATATGGGCGCGGGTCATGCCGACCATATCAAGCAGCCCTGCCTCGACGGCATGGCGCGCGGTGGCCACATCGGGAATGCGGGCGGCGTGGAAGGTGGGCATACCGGTAAGTTTCCTGACCTCTCCGGCGAAGTCCAGATGCGGCGCGCTTTTCATGCCTTGCACGGGGATCAAATCGGTCATTGCAGGATCGGTGTGGATACGGCCACGCACGACGTTGAGGAAATCAAGCTGGCCTGTTTGGGCCAATTTCTGCGAGATCAAAAGGCCGTCTTCGGCAGTGATTCCACCGTGCTGGGCCTCGTCCGCAGTATAGCGGAAGCCTACGATGAATTCTGCGCCCACACGCTTGCGTACGGCGGCGAGAACATCGAGCGGAAAGCGCATGCGGTTCTCCAGGGTGTCTGCGCCGTAGGGACCGACCAGATCATTGGTCAGTGGCGACCAGAATTGATCAAGCAGGTGGCCGTAAACCTGAAGCTCGATCCCGTCCATACCGCCCGCCTTCATCCGCTCGGCGGCATCGGCGAAATCGGTGATGATGCGGTCGATGTCCCAATCCTCGATCAGTTTCGGGAAGGCGCGGTGGGCGGGTTCGCGGTGCTTGGACGAGGAAACGGAAGGGAGCCAATCGCCCTTGTTCCATGTGGTGCGGCGGCCAAGATGGGTGAGTTGGATCATCACTGCACAGCCATGCTCGTGACAGCCATCCGAGAGGTTTTGTATCCATGGCACCACCTCGTCTTTGTAGGCGAGGATGTTGTTGAAGACGGGTGGGCTATCTCTTGAGACTGCCGCCGACCCTGCGGTCATGGCAAGCGCGACACCGGCCTTTGCACGCTCCTCGTGATAGGCGCGATACCGGTCCTTGGGCATGCCATCCTGCGGATAAGCGGGCTCGTGACTGGTGGTCATGATCCGGTTTTTCAAGGTCAGATGTTTGAGTTGAAATGGCTGGAGCAGGGGGTCTTTTGTCATCTGGCATGTCTCGCGATCAGGGGCTTCTGTTCGAGCTTTGCACAGGTGTCGGCCCTGAGGCCAGCGGAAGGTTAGCTGCCTGTGGTGAGACGTGTTTGAAGCCAGAGGATCGAGGGATAGGCGGTGAGCCAGAACCAGACAAATCGGTTGAGGCCGAAGAGAAACGCGTTGACGATGTGGAAGGCGGCGGCGAAGGAAAAGGGCTAAGCGGGAAGAGCAGTTCAAACAGCAGAACCGCCCATGAATCGGCGGGGATAGGTTGCAAGTCCGCGCAGGTTTTGAGCATTCCCCGAGCTAAGGGGAGGGTGGTTAACGGATGCTTAAACCGTGGCGATTTTCACTTTAATCATCGTCCAGCAGAATGCGCGCGGCATTGCCCTGCTCGTCATCATATTGATCAGAGCGGACGGTCCAGATGAAAGCGACTAAGCCGAGAGCGCCCAAAATAAGCGAGACGGGAATGAGAATGACGAGAACGTTCATTTTGAAAACCTTATGCGTTGGGCATTAAGCAAGACGGTAATGGAAGAGGCGGACATTGCCAAGGCGGCGGCCAGTGGTGTGGCGTATCCTGCGAGTGCGATTGGGATTGCGATCGCGTTATAGAGGGCTGCGATGGCAAAGTTTTCTTGTGACAGGCGGCGGGTCATGCCCGCGATGCGCAGCAGGAGGGGAATGTCTGCAAAGCTGTCTTTGAGGATTACCACGTCCGACGCACTCCGCGAGGCGTCGAGAGCGGTTGCGGGCGCGATGGAGGCGTGGGCCGCGGCAAGTGCCGCAGTATCGTTGAGGCCATCCCCGACCATCAATACACGCTCACCCTCGTGGGCCAGTTTGTTGAGATAGGCGAGTTTCGCATCGGGGCGCACGTCGGCAGTGACGGGCAGGTTCAATTGTGCGGCGAAGCGCTCGGCAGGTTCTTTTGCATCTCCGGTGACGATTTCGCAGGGCTGGGTGAGGTCCTTGAGGGCGGCTTGGATACCCTCGCGCGGGGCCTCTGCGGCGCCAATTTGGCGCGGGGATGCAGTGCCGATGCGCAGGCCAAGATCGTCAAAGTCCGCCCCAAGCCATGCGCCACGCCCGAGCGCAACTTTTGTCCCGTTCAAAACGCCCTCGATGCCTTGGCCGGCTGTCTCGACAATGGCCTCGACGGGGGCGGCGGGTATGTCACCGACCGCTTTTACCAGCGCACGGGAGAGCGGGTGATGGGAGGCTTGGGCCAATGCTTTTGCGACTGCGCGCTCCGCTTCGGTGAAGCCTGTGGGCAAGATCACGGAGGGCGTGCTGAGCGTGCCTGTCTTATCAAACACCACGCGGGTGATTTCGGCCAAACGCTCCAGCGCAGTGGCGTGTTTGACCAGATAGCCTAATGAGAACAGGCGGCTGATCGCGGCGGTGGAGACGGCAGGCACGGCAAGCCCCAAGGCGCAGGGGCAGGTGATGATCAGCACTGCTATCGCCACGTTGAGTGCGTGACGGATATCGCCGTCGTAGACCACCCAACCGACAAAGGCGAAAAGCGCCAGAAGGTGTACGGCGGGCGCATAGATTTGTGCGGCGCGGTCAGCGAGGGCGGTGTATTTGTTGCGGCTGTTCTCGGCCAGCTCCACCATGCTGGCCATGCGGCGCAGAGTGGTGTCATCGCCCACGGCAGTGGCGCGCAGGGTGAGGGGAGCGGCCACGTTGATTTCACCCGCTTGGAGCATGGCGTCTCTAGTCACATCCACGGCTGCAGATTCGCCAGTGAGAAAGGAGCGGTCCATGAGTGCGTGATCGGACATAAGCGCACCGTCGACTGGGACGCGCGCGCCTGTGGGGACGGTGATCACATCGCCTATGGCGAGCTGGGAAACGTTGATGGTTTGCGTGATTCCATCGCTCACGCGCTGGGCGGTTTGCACCTCGAGGGCGGTAAGCTCCTTGGCGGCGGAGCGTGCGGCACTGCGGGTGCGGTGATCCATGAACCGACCAATAAGCAGGAAGAAGGTGAGCGACAAAGCCGCGTCAAAATAGGCGTGCTCGCCACTGTTCAGCGTCTCGTAGAGGGACATGCCAGCGGCGAGCAGGATCGCAAGCGAGATCGGGACGTCCATGTTCAAACGGCCCACACGCAGTGCGGTCCATGCGTTTTGGAAAAATGGTTGGGCGGAATAGGCGACCACGGGCAGGGCGATCACCGCAGAGATGAGATGGAACAGATCGCGGGTGGCATCCGTGGCACCGGACCAAACAGAGATCGATAACAGCATGACATTCATCATGGCAAAACCCGCCACGGCCATGCGGGTCAGTAGGGCGCGCCCGACAGTATCGTGGGCTGTGTTGAGGGCCTCCAGATCAAGCGGGTAGGCGTCGAAGCCCAAATCGCGCAGAGCGGTCTCGATGCGCGCCGGATCCATCGTGCCGGATACCGACAAACGCTTGAGCGACAGGTTTACGCGTACGGCACTCACGCCGTTGATACCCGACAGGCCACGCTCGACCTTGCCGATGCAGGCGGCGCAGTGGATGTCGGGCAGAGAGTATTGCAGCTTTGGCGCTGTCTGGTTGGAGCCATCTTTGAAATCCTGCGGCAGCGGAACACCCGCGCAGGCAGGACAGGCGCCACTCACTTGGAATCTCGCAGGATGATGCGTTGCTGGAACAATGTGCCGTCTTGTGCGCGCAGGCGCAGCCGCAGGTTCCAGTTTCCGACGCCTGCATCTACTTGGGCGCGCATGGCACGGCCGTCAAAGATGAAGTCGGGGGTCTCGTCAAACTGGATATTGGTGGCACGGCCAAAGGTGGCGGATTCCACTTCCACGTCGATGGGTTTGCCGTCTTCAAGCACGAAGAGCGAGAGGGTGTGGTTTTCCAATGTGGCCGAGACGTCCCAACCGAGTGCCAACTGTGCGGTGCGCTCTTTGTCGAACGATTGGCTGGCGACATAGGAGTTTTTGACTTCCAGTCCGGGGAAGGTTTTGACAGCTTGAAAGGCGAGTGTCAGGTTCACGGCAATGATCACGCTGAATGCGGCTGCGAACCCTGCAAATACGTGCCACCCCTTTATTTCGCCTTTTGTCCCAGTGTTTAAGTCGCTCATTGGGTTTCCTTTCCGTTGAATATGGTTGTCTGGCTCGCACTCTCGCCGCTGCTCAGGTCTTCGACCCAGATGCGCAGCGGGGTGCTGTTTGTGCTTGCAGCAGGGTCCTGCGGACGTGCGGTGATGTAGACGCGTTGCAGGACGGTGGTATCTGCGGGGATGTCGATGAACAGCACGTCTGCGCGGCCCTCAAGGCTGATGCGCAAAATCTCGTCGCTGGTCAGGCTGAGCTGGAACTGGCGGTCATCGCCGGATTTGTTGCGCAGGCGCACGTCATAGATGTTGCGGATGGAGCCGTCCGATTGCAGCACATACTGAGGGTTGCGCACCGGGCTTACCGTCAGCTCAATATCGGAGCGGATGAACAGCGCATAGATTAACGCGAGACCGATGGAGGCCCACATGATGGTGTAGAGAATGGTGCGGGGACGCAGGATATGGCGCCACAGCGGAGCAGGGGGCTGGCCCGAGCGTTCCGCGTCTTCGTCCGAGAGGGCGATATAGTCGATCAGGCCGCGTGGCTTGCCGATTTTGTCCATCACATCGTCACAGGCATCGATACACAGCGCGCAGGTGATACATTCCATCTGCTGACCGTCGCGGATGTCTATGCCCATGGGGCAGACGTTCACGCAGGCCATGCAATCAATACAGTCGCCGTGCTCTTCCTCTACCGGAGCGCTGATGGTGGCGGTGCCGCCCGAGAGTTGGATCGGCGCATTTGGATAGGGGGTACCTGCATAGCGGGCGGTTTGGTCGCCACCAGCTGCTTGGGCTTCGCGCTCTGCCTTTTCGGCGGTGGCGCGGTCGCGTTTGCGTACGTTGCCTTTGCCACGGGGCTCTCCGCGCCATTCGCGGTAGGCGACAGTGATCGTGTCATTGTCCATCATCGCGGCCTGAATGCGCGGCCACGGGCAGGCGTAGATGCAGATTTGCTCCCGCGCGAAACCACCAAACAGAAAGGTCGTCGCGGTGAGTATCGCGATGGTGATATAGGCGGCGGGATGTGCGGTGAGGGTCAGCAGGTTCATCAGCAAGGTGGGCGCATCGGCAAAGTAAAAGACCCAAGCTCCGCCTGTCGCTATAGCGATTGCCATCCAGACGATCCATTTGGTGATCCGCAAGCGCCACTTGTGAAGGTCCCACTTGCTTTTCCACAGGCGCACCCGCGCGTTGCGGTCACCCTCAATCCAGCGCTCTACCAATATAAACAGATCGGTCCAGACTGTCTGGGGGCAGGTATAACCGCACCAAACGCGTCCCAGTGCAGAGGTAAAGAGGAACAGGCCAAGGCCCGCCATGATCAGCAGCCCTGCGACGAAATAGAATTCATGGCTCCAGATCTCGATCCAGAAAAAGTAGAAACGACGGTTTGTCATGTCGATGAGGACGGCCTGATCGGGAAGGTTCACACCACGGTCCCACCTGATCCACGGGGTCAGGTAATAGATGCCCAGCGTCACGGCCATAATCCACCACTTAAACGTGCGGAAGAATCCGGTCACTTTACGCGGAAAGATAGGCTCCTGCGCTTTGTAGAGCGATGGTGGGGGTGTGGCAGTCATGTGAAAATTCCCTGTTCGCACGCTCATCTTAGGGCTAACCAAGATGGATGTGTTGATCTGAATCAAAAAAATCCCGAAACAGCATGTTTTGCGAACAGGGCCGTTCCGGGACTAAAAGCCGCCAGTTAGGGCCGGCGACCTTGTCTGTTTACTCGCCGCCGCCCAGTCCGTGGACATATGCGGAGACAGCGCGCACGTCTTCTTCTAACAAACGCTGACCCCATGCGGGCATCACGCCAAAGCGGGCGTTGACGATCGAGTAGGTGATGGTCTCGCGGTCCCCGCCATAGAGCCAGATGGCATCGGCAAGGTTGGGTGCACCAACCTCTGCGTCGCCTAGTGCCGTTTCGCCGTGGCATGCAGAGCAGTTGTCGGCATAGATTTCCGCGCCAGTTGTTGCCATGGCGGCATCATGCTCGGGGCTGGACAGGGAGATCACATATTCAACAGTTGCTGCGATCTCTTCGTCCTCAAGAACATCGCCGAAGGCGGGCATTTGGGACCAACGGGCGTCCTCGTCAGTATCGTTGCGGATGCCGTGATCGATGGTCTGGGCGATCTGCTCCATCGTGCCACCCCAGAGCCAGTCATTGTCTAGCAGGTTGGGATATCCTGTTGCACCCGCAGCACCAGAGCCGTGACACTGTGAACATTGAGCGCGGAACACCGCACCACCGCGTGCTACTGCATACCGGTTGAGGTCGGCATTTTCTGGCAAAGTCGCCATATCGGCCTCAAGCAGAGCCTTCACAAGCGGCGCATTCTCTGCCTTGTGCTCTTCAATGTCGCGGGCGACATTCGCACGGGTCGACCACCCCAAGACACCTTCGGTTGCCCCTGTAACCATGGGCCATGCAGGGTAGGCGATGACATAGCCCACGCCCCAGATTATGGTTAAATAGAGGCACCAGAGCCACCAGCGCGGCAGGGGGTTGTTTAGCTCTTCGATGCCATCCCAGCTGTGACCAGTGGTCTCGACGCCGGTTTCTTTGTCAACTTTGCGGTCAGCCATTGGACAGTCCTTTCATCGGATCGATTTTGGTTGCACGGTCGCAATCAGTGCAACCGTCCGAACATTTCTTGACGATGACATCATCGCGCAACGGGATCATGCTTGCGTCTTCGCGGGCTTTTGACTGACTGGGCAGGAATGCGAAGATGCAGGCACCGATGAAGAAGCTGAATATGCCAAGCATAACCCAGCTGTCAGCGATTTCTCGCAGGAGGGAATAAGTATCCATAATATGCCTCCTATCGGCTTGCGGCGGGTGTGAAGGTCGAGAAATCGACCAGCGTGCCCAGCATTTGCAGGTATGAAATCAGCGCGTCCATCTCGGTCAGCTGCGGCTGACCATCAAAGTTGGATATAACGGCACCGGGGTAGCGTGCCAGCATGTCGTCGTAGTCGGAGTCAGGATCAGCCTGAACCTCGAAGTCGACTTTTGCCTGTTCGATCTGCTCGTCCGAGTAGGGGACGCCCACAAAGCGGTGGGTTTTGATCAAATCCTGAACATATTCGCCGTCGATTTTGACGTCAGACAGGAAGGCATACTTTGGCATGATGCTTTCGGGCACAACCGATTGCGGATCCTTCAGGTGGTCAACGTGCCAAGCATCGGAATACCGACCCCCCACACGCGCCAGATCAGGCCCTGTACGCTTTGACCCCCATTGAAACGGGTGATCATACTGCGATTCTGCCGCCAGCGAGTAGTGGCCGTAGCGCTCGACTTCGTCGCGCATGGGCCGGATCATCTGGCTGTGGCAGGTATAGCAACCCTCGCGGATGTAGATGTCGCGCCCGGTCAGCTCCAGCGGGGAGTAGGGGCGCATGCCGTCTACATCCTCGATGGTGTTTTCCAGCCAGAAGAGAGGCGCGATTTCCACAATCCCACCGATGGAGACCACCAGAAGCGAGCCAACCAGCAGTAAGGTCGGGCTACGTTCCAGGATGGCATGTTTATCAAGAAAGGCCATGATGGGTTCCTTATTCTGCTGGTGTTGCGTTGGCGTTCGGGACGGCGGCGTTTGCGGGTGTTGCCCCGCGGATGGTCATGAACATGTTCCAGACCATCACCAAGGCGCCGCTGAGGAAGAGAACCCCACCCAGACCGCGTACCACATACATCGGGAACTTAGCTGAGACAGTGTCGGCAAAGGAGTTCACAAGGAAGCCTTGATCATCCACTTCACGCCACATCAAACCTTCCATGATGCCGGTGACCCACATGGACGCCGCATAAAGAACGATGCCGAGGGTGGCCAACCAGAAGTGCCAGTTGATTGCGGACATTGAATACATCTTTTCGCGGCCCCACAGACGTGGCGTCAAGAAATAGATGCAAGCGAAGGTGATCATACCGTTCCAGCCAAGTGCGCCGGAGTGGACGTGACCAATGGTCCAGTCAGTGTAGTGCGACAGGGAGTTCACAGCGCGGATCGACATCATCGGACCCTCGAATGTGGACATACCGTAGAAGCCCAAGGAAAGGACGAACATCCGCATGATCGGATCGGTGCGCAACTTGTCCCACGCGCCTTGCAGCGTCATCAGACCGTTGATCATACCGCCCCATGAAGGCATCCAGAGGATGATCGACATCACCATACCCAGCGTGGAGGCCCAGTCGGGCAGCGCTGTGTAGTGCAGGTGGTGTGGACCGGCCCAGATATACAGGAAGATAAGCGCCCAGAAGTGGATGATCGACAGTTTGTAGGAATAGACCGGACGGCCCGCCTGCT
>CBDTVN010000076.1:0-13440 GCA_965364195.1 uncultured Sulfitobacter sp.
CAAAAGAGGGGGATCACTGAGATGGCACGTTTGTTCCACTGGATCTTCCCGCACCCGCTACTGACCTTGTTGCTCACTATTGTCTGGGTGATTTTGCAAAATGGCATCTCGGCTGGCATGGTCGTGTTCGGCATCATTCTCGGGACGATCATTCCACGCATCACGGCTGCATTCTGGCCTGAACGATCCGGCGGGTTTCGTGCGGGAAAAATGGTATCTTACACGATCTTGGTGATGTGGGATATTCTGGTGGCCAACATACAGGTCGCATGGATCGTCCTCACCGTCTCTAACGCCAAGCTAAAGCCCGCGTGGATCACGATCCCGCTGGACCTGCGCAAGCCCGAGGCGATCACATTGCTGGCCGGTACGATCACACTCACCCCGGGCACCGTTTCCGCGGATGTCTCGGAGAGCGGCCACCACCTGTTGGTGCATGTTTTGCACACCGATGATCCAGAGGGCGAAGTGGCCCTGATCAAAAACCGCTATGAAGCGCGTCTGAAGGAGATTTTCGTATGACCCTTGCAACTGACCTTATGAATTATGCAATGACCCTCGCGTTTGTGATCGTCGGCCTGTGCCAGTTGATGGCGATGGTGCGTGTCATCATCGGACCGGATACAGGGGACCGTATTCTGGCGCTGGACACCATGGTGGTAAACGCGATTGGCTTGATTGTTTTAATGGGGCTGTCGCAGGGCACGCGAATCTACTTCGAGGTGTCGCTGATCATCGCGATGCTCGGGTTTGTCTCAACCGTCGCCTATGCGCGGTTTGTTTTGCGGGGGGACATCATCGAATGACCTATGAAATTATTGCCCTTTATGCGGTGACATTCTGTCTTGTGGTGGGTGCGATTTTCACGTTGGTGGGGGCCATTGGCCTGCTCAAATTCAACGACAGCATGACCCGCCTGCATGCTCCGACCAAGGTCGGCACTGTTGGTGTGGGCGGACTTCTGCTGGCTTCCGTGATATACAATGGCGTCTTCAACGAGGGCGCGGTGCAAGAGCTGCTCATCATGGGGTTCCTCTTTATTACCGCACCCATTTCGGCCAACTTCATTGCAAAGGTGAATATGCACCTCCGCTCTTGTGAGATGCCGCCCGAATTGCCTGAGGGCGAGCAGTGGGCCACATTTGATGTGCCGCCCGCCGATGAAGATCTGCCAGAGCCGATCGTCGAGAAGGCCTAGAGCGCGGCAAAGCTCTCTGCGAGATGGTCAAAGCACAGGCGCACGCGGGGGCTCATCCTGAGTTCTTGATGCGCCGCAAGCCAGACGGGAATGCTGCCGATATCCATCTCGGAAAATAAGGGGACCAGCTCGGGATCTGCATCGCCTATCACGCGCTGGCCAAAGCCGATGCCCATGCCTGCCTTTACCATCTGCCAGCAAACCACCTGATCATCCGAGCGAAACGCGAAAAAGCTGCGGTCAACATTCATGCCCATCTGACGCATCCCGTCGATGATCAGGGTACTGCGGTCATATCCGATCACCGTATGCTGGGCAAAGTGTTCCGGCCTCTCCGGAAGGCCATGCTCGTCGATATAGCTGCGTGCGGCGTAAATCCCGATGGGCAGGTCGGCCACCTTCTTGGCGATCAGATCATTTTGGGTCGGACGGTACATCCGCACGGCCAGATCAGCCTCACGTCTGAGCAGGTTCTCGGTCTGGTCAGATGCAACAAGTTCAAGGCTCAGCGCCGGATGCTTGGCCCGCAAGCGCAAGAGAATTGGCGGCAACAGATACGTCGCGGCAATCTGACTTGCGGTCAGGCGCACTGTGCCGCTCAATTCCTGCGCCTGCGCACCGGTAAAAGAAAGCTGTGCGGCAGCCTGTGCCATGCCATCGACATGTGCCTGAACAGCAGCACCCTCAGGCGTGAGGGTGAGCCCTGTTGACGTACGAAAAAAGAGCCGCGTCCCAAGCAACCCTTCGAGCTGATTTAGATGCCTGCTCAGCGTCGGTTGGCTGCTGCCCATCTCGGCTGCGCCAGCAGAGAGCGAACCCGCCTCGCTGATCGCGGCGAAGGATTGGAGCAGGTGCCAAGGGATATTAGATGTATTCATATTTGAATATCCTAATTCCAATTTAGGCAATTATCCATTCATATTCTGATTGGTAAGGTTCTCTTGTCAACAGCATTCAGAATGGAGAACATCATGACCGGAACAGTCCTCGTCCTCGGCGCCAATGGCCGCTTTGGCCGCGCCGCAACTCAAGCTTTTGCAACCGCAGGCTGGAAGGTGCGCGCTGCAAGCCGTGCAGGTAAGGGAGCCGCCCTCACAGGTGTTGCCAATGTCGCCTGTGATGTGACCGACCGCGCCGCTGTGATCATTGCCGCACAGGGCGTCGATGTGATCGTGCATGCGGTAAACCCTGCGTATCAGCACTGGGTTAAGGTGATGCCTGTCCACACCGCCAACATCATCGCAGCGGGCCTTGCCAGCGGGGCAACCGTGATGATCGCGGGCAACGTCTATCCCTTCGGGGCAAACGCGCGGGTGTCGCTCAATGAGCAGGACGCGCCAGCGCCCACAACCCGAAAGGGCGCACTGCGCGTCACGATGGAGCGCGCCTTTGCGGCTGCGGCAGATCAGGGTCTGCGCACGGTAATCCTACGCGGGGGTGATTTCATCGAGCGGACCAAATCCGGCAACTGGTTTGACAGCCACATCACCAACAAGACCCACAAAGGTGTGTTCACCTATCCGGGTCGCATGGATGCGGTGCATGCTTGGGCCTATCTGCCAGACATGGCGCGTGCGATGGTTGGTTTGGCGGCAAAACGTTCGACGTTCCCCGCCTTCGCGAGCTTTGGTTTTGAAGGCTACAGCCTGACGGGTGCCGAATTGAAAGCCGCTGTTGAGCAGGAAGTTGGAAGACCGCTCAAAACCGCCACGTTTCCGTGGTCCATAATGCGCGCGATTGGCGTATTCAGTCCGCTGGTGCGCGAAGTGATAGAGATGCGGTATTTGTGGGACACACCGCACTGCGTGGATGGTGAAGCCTTGGCGGCGGTGCTGCCCGATTTCACGCCGACGCCTTTGGCAAATGCTATGGCCCAGGTACTGCGAAAAGATGAGAGCACCCCCGTGGAGCAAGCGGCAGGTGCCATGCGATCTGCTTGACAAAACCGCCTCCCTTGGGTCCTTCTGGACGAAATATTTTCAGGAGAACACCCATGATGAAAACCCGTGCCGCCGTAGCCGTTGAGGCAGGAAAACCGCTCGAAATCATGGAGGTCAATCTCGAAGGCCCCAAGCGTGGAGAGGTTTTGGTCGAGATCAAGGCCACCGGCCTATGCCACACGGATGAGTTCACCCGTTCGGGCGACGATCCGGAAGGCATCTTTCCCGTGATCCTCGGCCATGAGGGCGCGGGCATTGTGATGGAAGTGGGTGAGGGGGTCACGACGCTCGAAGTCGGCGATCACGTGATCCCGCTTTATACGCCCGAATGTCGTGAGTGCGAGTATTGTCTGTCTGGAAAAACCAATCTGTGCCAGAAAATCCGCGTCACCCAAGGGCGTGGGCAACTGCCTGACGGCACCACACGCTTCTCGATGCTCGATGGGACGCCGATCCATCATTACATGGGCTGCTCCACCTTCGCCAACCACACGGTTGTACCCGAGATTGCACTGGCCAAGGTCCGCAAGGACGCGCCATTTGACAAGATTTGCTACATCGGTTGCGGCGTAACCACGGGCATTGGTGCCGTGATCAACACCGCCAAGGTCGAGATAGGCGCGCGTTGCGTGGTCTTTGGTCTGGGCGGCATCGGCCTCAACGTGATTCAAGGGCTGCGCTTGGCAGGTGCGGACCAGATTGTTGGCGTTGATCTCAATGGTGACAAGGCGGAAATTGGCACCTACTTTGGCATGACCGACTTCGTGAACCCCTCCAATGTCGAGGGCGATTTGGTCGAACATCTGGTTGAGCTGACCAAAGGCGGTGCGGATTACACATTCGACGCCACCGGCAACACCAAGGTCATGCGCACTGCACTTGAGGCAGCACACAAAGGGTGGGGCGAAAGCATCATCATCGGCGTGGCTGCGGCGGGTGCCGAGATTTCCACGCGACCCTTCCAGCTTGTCACGGGGCGCGTCTGGCGCGGGACCGCGTTTGGCGGAGCAAAGGGGCGCACGGATGTGCCGAAAATCGTCGACTGGTACATGGACGGCAAGATCGAGATCGACCCGATGATCACCCACAAACTGACCCTCGACCAGATCAACGAAGGTTTCGAGCTAATGCACCAAGGTAAATCTATCCGAGCGGTAGTCGAGTTCTAGGGTGATTCCAAACATCCGGCATGTCTCCACCGGTCTTGTGGTGGCGATTGTCGGATTTTTTGGCACGTTCCCGATCGTTATGCAGGGGCTTTTGGCCGTAGGGGCCAGCTCTGCACAGGCCTCAGCTGGTCTCATGGCGTCTGCCATGGCGATGGGGATCGCTGCGATTGTTCTCAGCCTCTATTTCCGCATGCCGATCAGCATCGCGTGGTCAACGCCGGGTGCCGCACTTTTGGCCGTGAGTGCCGCACCGCAGGGTGGGTTTGCCGTTGCTGTTGGCGCGTTCATTGTCGCGGGCATGCTGACACTTGCGGCGGGGCTGGTGCGCCCCTTGGGGCGGGCGGCGGCGGCGATCCCTGCCAATCTGGCGCAGGCGATGTTGGCGGGGGTGCTCTTTCCGATTTGTCTGGTGCCGTTTGCGGCACTGCCGCAGCTTCCGTTCTTTGTGGGGCCGATCATCGGGGCGTGGATTGCGGGCGCACTTGTCCACCGCCTTGCTGCGGTGCCTGTGGCGCTGGTGATGACGGGTGTGCTGACCTTTGCGATGGGCGACACGTCCGCACTTGGCTCGGTGCCATTGCTTACTGGGCCGGAATGGACGCGCCCTGCTTTTACCCTGACCGCCGCAATCAGCATCGGCTTGCCGCTGTTTATCGTCACCATGGCCACCCAGAACGTGCCGGGCGTGGCGATCCTGCGCAGCTATGGCTTTACCCCACCGCCTGCCGCACTCCTGTCCAGCGTGGGGGCGGGCAGTATCATCTCGGCACCCTTTGGTGTTTTCTCGATCTGTGTGGCGGCAATCACGTCGGCCATGTGCGCCAATTCGGACAGCGATCCTGACCCCGCTCACCGCTACAAATCTGCTGTGATGGGGGGCGTGTTCTATTGCCTGTTCGGGATGTGCGCGGGGCTGCTCACTGCGTTTGCGGCGGCGGTCCCTGATCTGGTGTTTGGCACGCTCGCGGGTTTGGCAGTCCTCAATGTTATGGCGGGCGCATTGCGCGCTGCGCTGGCGGAGGATCATGGCCGCGAGGCGGCAGTGCTGACCATCGCGGTAACCGCGTCGGGGATGAGTTTTGCAGGCATTGGGGCGGCAGTATGGGGGCTGCTTGCGGGCCTTTGCTTTTATGGGTTGCTCACATTGCGCGCACGGTTGAGCTGAACGGGGGATCCCCATCAGGGCGGTATGTTGACATAAAGTGTTCCGATCGTATCTGTGAAGTAACTCATAAAAATCAAACTGGAGCTGTACGTATGTCCAAAACTGCCCTCATCACAGGTGCATCCTCCGGCATTGGCGCCGAATTTGCCCGCTACCACGCCCGTAAAGGCGGTGATCTTGTTCTGACCGCCCGCTCCGAGGGCAAGCTCAATGCGCTGGCGTCTGAGTTGGAGGCTGCGCATGGCATAAAGGCATATGTCGTCACCGCTGATCTGGGTGCAGCGGACGGGGCGGCTGATTTGATCGCACAGGTAACAGCGCTTGATCTAAAAATTGATATTTTGATCAACAACGCAGGCTTTGGTGGACGCGGTCGGCACATTGATCGCCGCATCGATGATGAGTTGGAGATGATTGACCTGAACGTCAAAGCACTGGTCATCCTCAGCCACCATTTTGGCCGTGATATGGCCAAACGGGCGCAAGGTCGCATCCTTAATGTAGGCTCAAGTGCTGGTTTTATGCCCGGCCCGCTTCAGGCAGTGTATTTCGCGACAAAATCCTTTGTGCAGAGCTTCTCACAGGCTTTGGACCATGAGTTGCGCCCGCAAGGGGTAACTGTAACTGTCTTGGCCCCCGGTTATGTCAAAACTGCCTTTGCTGACCGCGCTGATCTGCACGGGACCAAGTTGACGGCGGGTGGCGGTAAAACGCCTGCATCGGTGGCAAAGTGTGGTTATGACGCTATGTCACGCGGAGAGCTGGTAAGTGTGAATGAAAGGCCATTGGGCTTTATGATCAACTGGATTATCCCGCTTTTACCGCGCCGCATTGTGCTCAAAATGGTCGAACGAATGCAGCATAAATAAGCGACTAGTGTTGGAGCGACGTGATGAAGCTGAATGTGAACGGAAGGCCCCACGAGATTGACGTCGAGGATGATATGCCCTTGCTGTGGGTGCTGCGCGACGAGTTGGGCATCACGGGCGTGAAATATGGCTGCGGCATTGCGCAATGCGGTGCCTGTACGGTGCATGTAGACGGTGTCGCCGTGCGTTCGTGCCAGCTGGCTGCGGGCGATGTAGACGGTGATATCACCACCATTGAGGGGCTTGGATCACCCGATGCCTTGCACGCGGTGCAAGAGGCATGGGTTGAGCATCAGGTCGCGCAATGCGGCTACTGCCAGTCCGGTCAGATCATGCAAGCGGCGAGCTTTCTTGATCTCAACGCAGCGCCAAGCGACGATCAAATTGACCAAGCGATGAGTGGCAACCTGTGCCGTTGCGGAACCTATCCCCGCATCCGCGCCGCGATCAAAACCGCCGCCACCAAACTGCAAGGAGCCTGATTCATGGGCCGTCTGAAAACAATCGCACGCCGTTCGTTTCTTGTGGGTTCTGCTGCCATTCTTGGTGGTGTGGCATTTGGTACCTATCTGGTCAAACGTGACCCCGACAACCCGCTGGCCGCTGATGCAAGTGCCAGTGACGCGGTGTTCAACCCGTGGGTCAAGATCAGCGCGGACGGTATCACGCTGGTCACGCCGCATACGGATATGGGGCAGGGCGCTGCCTCCATGCAGGCGATGCTGATCGCCGAAGAACTGGACGTGGAGATGAGCCAGATCACTACCACACCGGGCGTGCCTGCGGGGGCCTATTACAATACGGCACTGGCGGCTGAGGCCGTGCCCTTCCGCTCCAACGATGACAGTTTTGCCGCCGAGGCAATGCGCAGCACGTTGGGGGCCGTGATAAAGGTTCTGGGCGCACAAGTGACGGGCGGCTCCACCTCCGTCCCCGATAGCTTTGATAAATTGCGCATGGCAGGGGCCGTGGCGCGCGAAACGCTCAAAGCTGCCGCCGCAGCCGAGACAGGCATCGACGCAAGTGCGCTCAAGACCGAAGCTGCCGCCGTGATCCTGCCCGATGGCACCCGCATCAATTACACCACTCTCGCGGCGCGCGCAGCCGGGATGGAGCCTGTTACGGACGTTGCCTTGCGCGATCCGTCGCAGTGGCGGTTGATCGGAAAGCAGGTTGAGCGGCTGGACGTGATGGCCAAGTCGACAGGCACACAGACGTACGGCATTGACCTCAAACTTGACGGGATGGTGCATGCCTCGGTGCGGATGAACCCGCGCAAAGGCGCATTGCTGCAAGGGTTTGATGCAACAGCGGCGGAGGGGATGCGCGGTGTGTCGCAGATCATCGGCTTGCCCTACGGGGTCGCGGTGATTGCCGACAATACATGGCGTGCCTTCCGTGTGCTGGACGAGATTGAATATGATTGGGCGCAGGCCCCGCATCCCGCCGAACAGGACGCCCATTGGGCAGAAGTCGCAGCCTCCTTCACACCGGAGCGGTTGGACAAAGAGTGGCGTCATGACGGCGATGTAGATGCCGCCCTTGAGGGTGCTAACGTGGTAGAAGCCGAGTACCGCGCACCTTACGTGGCGCACCAGCCGCTTGAGCCGCTCAGCGCGATGGCAGTGGTCACGCCCGAGCGCGTGGATATTTGGGTTTCCCACCAACTCCCCGGTTTTGCGGAGCAACGGATCGCAAAGCGTCTGGGTATGGAGACGGAACAGGTCTTTTTGCACAACCAATATGCGGGTGGCAGCTTTGGTCACCGCCTTGAGTTCGACAATGTCGATGTGGTTGTGGATGTGGCCCGCGAAGTCATGGGGACGCCGGTCAAGCTCACCTTCAGCCGTGAAGAAGATTTTGCGCAGGACTATAACCGCCAGATCGGTATGGCGCGCGGACGTGGCGCACATGCGGATAGCAAAGTCACAGTACTCGACCTCGACATCGCCACAGTATCCTCTTCGCGTTCTCAGTCGGGCCGCCTTGGTGCGCCTGCGCCGGGGCCGGACACCCAGATTGCTGCGGGGGCGTGGAACATGCGCTATGCTGTGCCGGACCTGCGGGTGCGCGCTTATGCGGTGCCAGAACTTGCGCCAACGTCTTCATGGCGGTCTGTCGGAGCCTCCACAGCGGGCTTTTTTGCGGAGAGTTTTCTGGACGAGCTGATCCATGCCGCTGGTGCCGATCCAATGGAGGAGCGATTGCGTCTGGTCAATGACGCGGACGCCCGCGCCGTCCTTGAGGCCGTTGCCGAGATGTCGAATTGGGGCAGTCCGCTGGGGCCGCGTCAGGGGCGCGGTGTGGCGCTGGTTACCTCGTTTGGGGTACCGACTGCGGAAGTCGTCCAAGTCACTGACACAGACGACGGGATCAAGATTGACCGAGTTTGGATCGCTGCCGAAGTGGGCCGTGTTGTCGATCCGGTCACTTTCGAGAATGTGGTTGCGGGTGGCGTCATCTGGGGCTTGGGCCATGCGATGAATTCCGAGATAACCTATTCCGATGGGCGTGCCGAGCAGGACAACTATCACCTCGCAGAGGGGATGCGCATGCATCAATGCCCTGTGATCGAAGTGCGCGGGCTGGAAAATAATCCGACCATTCGGGGCATAGGAGAGCCGCCAGTGCCGCCTGCTGCCCCCGCCTTGGCCAATGCGATCTTTGCTGCAACGGGAACGCGCCTGCGCGAAATGCCATTCTTTCACACGGTGGATTTCGTATAAGAACCTTTACAGTCCTCGTAGCGTTGGCCTTGCCAGCGGGTGCTCAAGCGCAAGATGGCGGAGCTGCCGCATGGGAACGCATCTATGCCGTGGCCTCTCATCCGCGCTGCACGAATTGTCACGTGGGTGAAAGCGGGCGGCCTGCGTGGGACGACCTCGGCTATGGCGCTGACCGTCTGCACGGCATGAACGTCGTCGCAGGGGAAAGCCGGATTGGCGCGGAGAGCATACCGTGCCGTGCGTGCCACATCAGCGCGGAAGGGCCAAACGCAGTCCCTCATGCCGCTCCGCAAATTGACGATGCGTGGCGTTTGCCGCCTGTTGAACTTGCCTGGCGCGGAAAATCCAGCGTCGATGTGTGCAATCAGTTGCGCGATCCGGAAACCAATGACGGTTTTGACATGGCAGAGCTGGTTGATCATGTGAGCACCAGTGCCTTTGTGAATTACGGCTTCAAGCCGGGTGCAGGACGCATGTCCGCGCCGGGGTCAACAGCCTCTCTGGCACAGGATTTGCGTGTCTGGGGAGCGGCAGGCACGCCCTGTGAGGACGATTAAAGCAGTAATCTCAGCGCTGTAAAGCCGCTCTTTCGGGGCGCATCAGCTGATAAAAACCAGCATTATTTGATCGAGACCTAACAAAGCGCTCCAAACAGGATGCATCGCGTCGTGCGCTCAAAGTGCCGCGATTATCCTTGACGCATGGGCCGCTTCGGTTTCACCTCTTTGGTATGGAAATACTTCACAGCACCCGCCCCGCGCCGCTTGCCGATCTTGATGACATCCCGATGCCTTCGCAGGATGCGCCACGTGCGCAAGCCTTGGTTGCACGGTGTCCTGTGGCAAAGGTAACGCCGCTGGAGAATGCAGTGGCGATTGCCACGCAAGCGGGCGTGCAGGACATCTGGATCAAGGACGAGCGCGGGCGCATGGGTCTGGGCAGTTTTAAAGCGCTGGGCGCGGCTTACGTGATTGCCTGTGATGCGCAGGACGGCGACGTGAGCAATCGGACTTATGTGACCGCGAGCGCAGGAAATCATGGCATGTCCGTCGCGGCAGGGGCAAAGGCGTTCGGCGCGGCCTCGGTTGTCTACATCGCGCAAACGGTGCCAGAGAGCTTTGCCGCGCGGCTGGAAGAGCAAGACGCACAGGTCGTGCGTGAAGGCGAGACCTATGAGGACAGCCTCAAAGCTGCGGAAAAGGTAGCAGAAGATAACGGTTGGGACCTGCTCTCGGATGGTTCGTGGCATGGCTATACCGAGCGACCGCACCGCTTGATGGAGGGGTACACCATTCTGATGGCTGAGGTGATCGAGCAACTGCCTGACGTGCCGACACATATCTTCTTACAAGCGGGCGTGGGCGGGCTGGCCTGTGCCTGTGCCGCTCTTGCGCGCGAGGCATGGGGAGACGCGCCGCGCATCATTGTGGTTGAGCCTGACGTTGCCGCAGCACTGCATGGCTCGATCGCGGCGGGAAAGGCGATGGAGAGCAGCGGGCCTATATCAGATATGGGGCGGCTCGATTGCAAGATGCCCTCGCTCATTGCGCTCAAAGGGCTCGCACGGGATGCGGATGATTTTGCGTTAATCTCGGAGGCCGAGGGCCAAGCGGGGGCAGGTCTTGCCATGGTTGCGGGCTTTGGTTCAACGCCCTCAGGTGCTGCGGGGATTGCTGCATTGGTTGCTCTGGATGATGAGCAGCGTGAGACCCTTGGCCTCACGGCGCAATCGCGGGTGCTGTGTGTGCTGAGCGAAGGTCCGGCCTGATGCTGCGCGGCTTTGCGCAAGCGGAGTTTGAAGGGCGCACCCACCGCGCGCAGGAGATGATGCAGGCAGCTGGCCTTGATGCACTGCTGCTCACCACAGAAGCAGACGTGCGATACTTCACCGGATACCTCACGCGGTTTTGGGAGAGCCCCTCGCGCCCGTGGTTTCTGGTGGTGCCAAGTGAGGGCAAGCCGATTGCCGTGATCCCGTCTATCGGTGCGGCGCTGATGAGCCAGACGTGGATCGACGACATTCGCACCTGGCGTGCACCTGATGTGGCGGATGATGGCGTGAGCTTGCTGACTGATACGCTTAACGCCTGTGCAACGCACCGCATCGGCACGCCAATGGGGCATGAGAGCCACCTGCGCATGCCGCTCGCGAATTGGACGCGGGTTCAAGCAGGGTTGCATGGCGCCGTAGGCGGTGATGCGGGGATTGTTGCGCGGTTGAGGTCGGTAAAATCGACGGCGGAGATCGCAAAGATCGGGCACGCTTGTGACATTGCAGGTCGCGCGTTTGCCCGTGTGCCAGAGATTGCGGGGCAGGGTGTGCCATTGTCCCAAGTGTTTCGTGATTTCCAACGCCTGTGTCTGGAAGAAGGAGCGGATTGGGTGCCCTATCTCGCAGGCGCCTCCGCAAAAGGCGGGTACAGTGATGTGATCTCTCCGGCCAGTGATGCGCCATTGGCGCAGGGGGATGTGTTGATGCTTGATACGGGCCTCGTTTGGGATGGATATTTCTGTGACTATGACCGAAATTTCAGCGTCGGTGCGCCAAGTACCGAGACAAAAGAGGCCTATAGCCGTCTGATTGATGCGGCGGATGCAGCCGCGGAGATTGCGCGGGTTGGCACCACCGCAGCAGAGCTGTTTCACGCGATGGATGGGATTGTGACCGGCGGTGCGGGCGGCTCTGACGCGGGGCGTCTGGGCCATGGTCTGGGTATGCAGCTGACCGAAGGGCTATCGCTGATCCCAGATGATCATACGGTGCTGGAGGAAGGAATGGTGATTACGTTAGAGCCGGGGATAGAGGTCGAGGCAGGCAAAATCCTGGTCCATGAAGAAGATACCGTGATCACTGACGGTGCACCGCGCTTCCTGTCGCGGCGCGTGGGGCACGATATGGTGCAGCTGTGACGCGCTACAGCTATACTCGCGCGGCGGACGGTCCTGCGCCGCTGGGCATGATCGTGCTGCAAACCGATGAGACAATTGAGGGCGATCTGCGCTGGATGTTGCCAGCGGAAGTCCCACTCTATGTCAGCCGCGTGCCAAGTGCCCCTGAGGTCACACCAGAGAGTTTGCGGGCCATGTCTTCGCATCTAACAAGCGCGGCGCGGCTGCTGCCACATGCGCTGCCTTATGCAGCCGTTGGCTATGGCTGCACTTCTGCTTCTGCACAGATCGGATCGGATCAGGTGGCAAAGCTGATAGGCGAAGGGGTGCAGACAGGCCATGTCGCGGACCCGCTCAGCGCGCTCATTGCCGCATGTAAAGCGATGAACATCACGCGGTTGGCCTTTCTGTCGCCCTATACCGCGGATGTGTCGGACCGTTTGCGTGCGGCGCTGAAGGTTGCAGGCATCGCAACGCCGGTCTTCGGGAGCTTTGAGGAAGCAAACGAGGCCAGTGTTGTGCGTATATCCGCTCAGTCAATCATTGAAGCAGCCTGTGATCTCTCGGCACAGGGCGGCACGCAAGCGGTGTTTTTATCCTGTACCAATCTGCGGACATTGAGTGTGATTGAACAGATCGAGCGGCGCACAGGGTTGTCGTGTCTGTCGAGCAATCAGGTATTGGGATGGAAATTGGGAAGCCATATGAAAGCAGAGGTACGCATTCCGGGGATGCTGGGGCGCTGCCTGCAATAGGGATTAAAAATTCATCGCTTTGAGATGAGAAACCCGCAGCACACCATCTTGACGCTTTGGCGTTGATAGCATTCCCAAAGCAAGCGCGCGGGCTTTGTGTAATGGTTAAGATCGCAGTTTTCCTAGCAAAACTTCTGTGTATCCTTGTGTTTCATTGTCATTCTTAGCTATTCTATTCATTGATTTTTGTTGTGCTTACTGATGTCCTAAATAGTACCCGCATTCAGTTTGAAACCGACAAAAAAATCGACAAAAAGATGCCAAAGCTATCAGAGACGTTTGCGCGGAAATTACCGCATGCGAGAGCGGGAATCGACAAGTATTGGGACTCCGAAATCAAAGGCTTGGTGCTCTTCGTGGGTAACGATCCAAGACCTGGTACTTCCAGAAAGACGTAGGCGGTCAGATCAAACGCATTCTGATTGGCAGGCTCCCAACGACCTCAGCGCAGGCTGCACGGTAAACTGCATTTGGATTTGCTCTGGAGATGGGCAGAGGGGCAGGGAAGGCGGCGCAGATAGGGGCGCCTACACTTGAAGCCGCGACGGAAGTCTGCTGGGCGCGGCCACAGTTGCGCTCTGAGGTCCACAAGAGTGGGACAAGAAGGTAATTACAACTGCATTTAAACGACTGGATACGATTGCCGCTGGATGAGATTTGCAAAGCGATGGTTGTTCGCCGCCACCAGGAATTGGCAAAGATGCCGTCCGGGGCCCATCATGTGCTTCG
>CBDTVN010000077.1:0-13226 GCA_965364195.1 uncultured Sulfitobacter sp.
CCGGACATGGTGGCTCCACCGAGGCGGTAGTCCTCGAAGGCTCCGTAGGCTGCTGGGACCCAGTCGGCGACAACTTTGCAGATGGCATCGGCGTAGACGCGGATCTCAAATTGGGCGTGGGGGTCGGCGCGCAGGCGGAGGAAGTGGAAGAGGTTGTGCAGGTCCACTTTCCAATACCATTGGGTGTAGATGTTGGTGGGCAGGTTCATGCGGGCCAGCTCGCGGGCGAGGCCGTCTTGGGGTTCGCCGTCTGGTCCAGTTTCGCCGATCATCATCTCGTAGTTGTCATAGGCGCGGTTGGAATCGGATTTGAGGATCTCTAGGACGCGTGCGGCTTCGGCGCCTTCAAGGAGGCCGCCCCTGCCCTGATTGTTCACAACGGATTGGGCGTTCGTGTGCTCGGGTGCGGGAATGTAGAATTCGCGGTCAAGGATGGAGTAGCGGGCGGAGTATTCGTTGACGTTGGCGGTGCGGTGGCGGATCCACTGGCGCGCGACAAAGACGGGGAGTTTGACGTGGAGTTTGATCTCGCACATCTCGAAGGGGGTGGAGTGCCAGTGGCGCATGAGGTAGCGAATCAGCCCCTCGTCGTTCTGGACGGATTTTGTGCCTTTGCCGTAGCTGACGCGCGCGGCCTGACAGATCGCCGAATCGTCGCCCATGTAGTCAATGACACGGATAAAACCGTGATCGAGGACTTCGTGCGCCGTGTAGAGGTGTTTCTCCATCCCCGGGGCCACTGCACGCAGGGTCGGTTGGGGCGTTGACCGCTGGGCGTCGATTTCGGCTTGTTGCTCTGGGCTGATCGGCATGATGGCGGTCCTTTTGGGCAGAATGGGGTGGATTCGGAGGCCACTATATCTGGCGATAGGCGGGGCTGGAACCGCGATATGCGGTATTGTTTTTTGGCCATAGTATTAGGGTTAATCGGCTGATTTAGGCCATGATCGTTGACAATGCGGCGCGGCGGCGTTGATTGTCGGGCAAAACAGAACATCGACTTCCGAGGGCAGAACATTGAAAAACCAGATTATCAGCCTCGCACTGATTGCGGGATTGGCGGCGTGCAGCGGCGGCAACCCCTTTGACGATCCAGACGAGAACCCGGACGACGGTGTCACCACGCCTGTCGAAGAAGGCGAAGAAGGTACGGGAATCGAACGCGACGGCATCCCCCCCGGAACAACAAATGCGTCGCCCGACAGTGGGCTGTTCCGCTCCGAGGCGAAGGGTGGGGCTGATTCAGGTGATGGCTTTGCCCAAGGTGTGTCTTATGACAGTACACGTGACGAGTTCACGGTAGACAACCTCGCGTTTGACGGAGACGCGCCCTACACGCGGGTGGCGGCAGACATCAACGGCGACGGCACTATTGATCCGATCCGCGACTTAAACGATCGCTTTGCGGTCTATGAAGCACCCGTGCTGGCCAATGATCCGGTGACCGGTGATGCAATCGGCCAATTCACCTACCGTGCGGTCTATGGCGTGAGCCGGAACCGCACCCGCGATGCGGACGGAAACGCAACGACAACACCGACCACAGAGTTCGCGATCGTTCGGACTGGAAGTTATGAAGACTACGGGTTTGGCGGGTTCATCTACCAGCGTAATAATGGCGTTACGTTGCCCAACAACCTGCAGGCACAGTACCGCGGCCGCGCAGGCGGTTTGCGTGATTTCGACGGCTCGAGCACGTTGCAGTACACCACGGCAAACGTCGTGATCGATGTGGATTTTGACGACTTTAACGATTCCGAGAATGTCCGTGGTGATGGTGTTAAAGGAAACATTACAGGTCGGAAGGTGTACAATCTGAACGGTCAAGAGGTCGCTTCCGATGGCACAACTAACGGCCCCTTGGGTCTGCCGAATGTCGGTTTTGTGATTTCTCCTGATGTGCTGGATAGTAACGGCGAGATTGTTACTGATATCTTTAGTTTGGATGGAGAGGGCGCCCGGGTCGAAGAAGGTAAATTCTATGCGGTAATGTCTGGCGAGAACCCGGACGAGATCGTCGGAGTATACGTTCTTGAAGGGTCGCCAGGTGATTCTGATGCAGCGGGTGCTTTGGGGACCGGGCGAGATACCAGTGGCTTCATCATCTATCGTGGACCAACCGACACGCCATGATCTCGAAGTCGTCTTGGCAGATCGCTATTTTCTGCGCCGCAACACTTCTTTCGGCGCAGACTGTTTTCGGGCAAGCGACAACCACGCTCTCTCCCGCGCAGCTTGAAAAAGCGGTCGCACTTGATCTGCAGGCGGGAAACTGGCCGCGCGCGGATGCGCTTGCCCAAGCGCTTTTGGTACGCGACCCCGACGATGTAACCGCGCAACTGATGCGGTCGCGCGCCTTGACCGGTATGGCCCGGTTCGATGAGGCGCAAGAATTTGCACGCATGGCGTGGCGTAATGCATCGACAGATACTGAGAAGTACAATGCGGCGTTGCTGCTCGCACAGGCGCTCTCCTCGGACGGGAAGCGCACGCGCGCGCAGCTCTGGCTGCGCCGCGCTGTGGAGTATGCGCCATCAGCGGGCCACGCCGCCCGCGCCAAGCAGGACTTTCGCCACGTTAGGCGGCGCAATCCGTGGCAGACATATTTGTCATTCACGCTCGCCCCTCAATCCAACATCAATAATGGCTCAGACCGCGATACCTATGTGTCCGATACGATCTTCGACAGTCTCGTCGGCGGCGGTCCACAACTACAAACGATCAATCCTGAAGCGCAAGCGCTGTCCGGCTTGGAAGTTGGCTTCAGCGTTCAATCGCGCTACCGCTTTGCACAATCAGAGCGACGTGCACATGATATCAGGCTCGGACTGTCTTATCGAAGCTACTTGCTTTCTGACGAAAGCAAGAGCGATGTCCCTGATGCGAGCGGATCTGACTATGCCTTTGGCATTGCCAGCATCGGCTATGGCTTCAAACAATTGCGCGCTGATGGCCGCGGGGAGCTGGGGCTGGGGGTCGAGATGGGTCAGCTCTTTTTCGCAGGCTCGCGATATTCCAGTTATGTTCGGGCCAATGCCACTCAGAGTTATTATTTGTCACGCAAGACCAAGCTGCGGTTTGGCGTCGTTGTGGAACAGGAAACTGGCCAGCGTGTATCGGACTCCGAAAGTTTGGGTGCAAACATAGGTTTCGACCGTGCGCTGTCTAACGGAGATGGCCTCCACTTAGGCTTGACCCTTTTGGGCCAACAATCCCCTAATGTGCTGCACGAATACAACGATGTACGACTGCGCGCAGGGTATATAATTGGCCGAGAAATTAAAGGTGCAGTCATTCAATTCGGCGTCGGGGCGAGAATCCGAGATTACGACGCGCATCTCCTGAGCTTTGACGGACGCCGCGATACGGAGTTCTCCGCAGATGTCTCGGCCACATTCCGACAAATAGATTACTACGGCTTCAACCCACGGGTCACCTTGAAGGCGTCCAAACAAGACAGCAACATCGACGTCTATGACAGCACCCGCATCGGGCTGAGCATCGGCATTGTTTCGGCGTTTTAAGGGGCTGTACGGCTCGACAAGGGGGCGACCGGTGCTACGGTATAGGGCAGAGTAATTGCCCATAAAGGAGCCCTCCTATGCCGATCAAATTTTTGCACACAATGGTTCGCGTCAAAGACCTCGACGCATCGATTGCCTTTTATAAGCTGCTTGGGCTGGTCGAGCGCCACCGCATGGAACATGAAGGTGGCCGCTTTACGTTGGTGTTCTTGTGCCCTCCGGGTATGGACGACGGCCACGCGGATGTGGAGCTCACGTATAACTGGGACGGCGATGATGGCCTGCCATCCGACAGCCGCCATTTTGGCCACCTCGCCTATACTGTCGAGAATGTTTACGAGACGTGCCAACACCTCATGGACAATGGCGTGACGATCAACCGTCCACCGCGCGAAGGGCGGATGGCATTTGTACGCTCACCAGACAATATCTCGATTGAGCTGTTGCAGGAAGGTGATGCATTGGAGCCTGCGGAGCCTTGGGCCTCGATGGACAATACCGGCAGTTGGTGATGCGCTGGGTCGGGGCGGCAGTACTCGCGCTCGCCGCCCTGCCCGCTCATGCAGTTGAGTGCCGTTTAGCACTGGCTTTAGCGGTTGATATCTCCAGCTCGGTTGATGCCACGGAGGATCGATTACAGCGTAGTGGAATTGTCGCCGCCCTCACCTCTCCCGAAGTGGAAGCCGCTTTCTTTGCATCCGATTTGCCCGTGGCCTTGGCCGTTTACGAATGGTCGGGACGCTATAATCAGGAAGTCATTCTGGATTGGATGATGATCGACAGCCGAAATGCACTGCTGCGTGCCGCCGAGACCGTCGCCGCCTCCAGAAGATCGCACAACGACTTTCCAACAGCGATGGGATACGCCTTAGGCTTTGGCGCAGAATTGCTGACGCGCAGCCCTGATTGTCTGCGCAAGACGCTGGACATGGCTGGTGACGGGCAGAGTAACGAAGGTTTCCCGCCTGCAAGCGCTTATCGCGAGTTTCCGTTTCAGGGGGTAACCGTCAACGGATTGGTGGTGAACGCTGCGGATTTTGAGGGCGAAGTCGGCTTGATCGCCTTCTACCGCGGCGAAGTGATCCACGGGCCGGGAGCATTCCTGATCATCGCTGACGGTTTTGATGATTTTGAGCGCGCGATGCGGCGGAAGCTGGAACGGGAGCTCACGCCCCCTGCGATTGGCGCGATTGATACGGAGGAGGACGCGGGGTGAAAGGCGCATTGATCGCTGCAGTCCTTGCGCTGGGCACAGGTCAGGCAGCGGCGCAAGAAGTCTGCCGTCAAGCGCTGGCTTTGGGTCTGGATGTGTCAGGCTCGGTCGATGCACGCGAATACAGATTACAGGTGGGCGGACTTGCGGATGCACTTGGCAGCGATGCGGTGCGCGCAGCCCTGTTAGAGCGGGTAGAAACCCCCGTCGAGTTGCTGATCTATGAATGGAGTGGTCCGCAGGATCAACTACTGCTGCTTCCATGGACCCGCATTACCAGCGCGCAGAGCCTTGATGCGGTGATCGCACAGCTCAACACGGTCGAGCGGCGCGCCGAGGCTACTCCCGGCACCGCTCTTGGCGTCGCAATGCTGCGGGGCGAGCAGTTTTTGGCACAGCGTCGCCATTGCTGGAGCCAGACATTGGATATCTCCGGTGATGGAAAAAGCAATCTCGGCCCCCGCCCACGCAACGTAAAACCACAGCTTGAGGCGACAGGCATCACAATCAACGCGTTGGTGATTGGCGCCGATGATCCCTCTGGTGGCGACCTGCGCCAAGGCGAAATCGGGGAGCTGAGCGCGTACTTCGGGGCCGAAGTGATCCTGGGTCCCGACGCCTTTGTCGAAGTCTCACTCGGCTTTGAGGGCTATGCGGAGGCTATGGAGCGCAAACTTCTGCGCGAACTCGACGTTCTCGTCCTTTCCATGCGCTAATTCCCCTATTTCACTTGGCTAAAAATACTCTGGGGAGTCCGCCCCAATGGGCGGATGGGGCAAAGCCCCAGCAACAGAAATCTAGCAATCATACCCAGGATTTTGCCGCGCCAGCTTGCGCATCAACCCCGGCCACACCAGATTATCCCCCATCCCCGGCGTGAACGCACCAGCCGCTTGACCTGCGACCGTGTCCGCCATGGCTTGCGGCTCTTCATGCAGGTTTTCGTCTCCTGCCGCTTGCGCGAGAATTTGCGTTTTACATGCGTTTTCAAGGAAATACATCCGGAGAAAGGCGATGGCGCAGTTGGGACCAACCGTCAGGGTGCCATGGTTGCGCAGCATCAGCAGACTCTTGTCGCCTATGTCAGACACAATGCGCGCCCGCTCATCCAGATCAAGGGCGATGCCTTCATAGTCGTGGTAGGCCAGATCATTGTTCACGGCCATGGAGAACTGGGTATAGCGGCGCAACCCCCCGTTTTGCACGGAGACTGCCACACCGTAAGGCGTGTGCACGTGGATCACACAGCCCGCATCATGGCGCGCGGCATGAATGGCACTGTGAATGGTGAAGCCTGCGGGATTAATGAAATAGGGCGTGTCGGCGCAAATATTGCCCTCCAGATCGATCTTGACCAGTGAGGAAGCCGTCATCTCGTCGAACATGACACCGTAGGGATTGATCAAGAAGCGTTCCTGCCCCTCCTCATCGGGCAAACGGGCGGAAATATGGGTGAAGACCAGATCCGTCCAACCGTGCAACGCGCACAGCCGGTAGGTGGCGGCGAGTTGGCAGCGTAGGTCCCACTCGGTCTCGGACACTTGGCCCTTCAGGCTTGGCAGGCTCATCGGATCGGGGATTTCAAAACCACCTGTGCGCAGTGCTGATTGGGTGTTCATAGCTGTCTCCTGTCGAATATGGGATTTCCCCAAGTGTCGGTCGGGGTAACCCACCGTGTCAACGATGCTGCCGCAGCATGACGCGGCGTTGATCACGCAGATGTTTCTGCACAGCGGCATGTTTTAGCGTACTGCTGGGGATAAGATCATCGAGTACAGGAATTTCAAATGGCCAATTTTACACGCCGGAGTATTTTGACTCTCGCCGCCGCTGCCCTTTTCACACCACTCTCCAGTTTGCGCGCAGATGGGTTGCGTATTGCTGTCGACGGGCGCGGTATAGCTCTGGATGGGTATGACACCACGGCCTACTGGCAACGTGGCGCGCCAGCGGTCGGTTTGGCAGATTACACTGCCGAGTGGCGCGGCGTGCCATGGCACTTTTCGACAGCCGAGGACGCCGAGATATTTGCCGCTGACCCTGCGCAATTTGCGCCGCAATTTGGCGGCTTTTGCACGCGGGCCATGTCATTCAAGAAGGTCGTAAACGGCGATCCAGAAGTTTGGCGGATCTATCAGAGCAAACTCTATTTGTTCGCCAAGCCCATCGGCGGCGAGAAATTTGACGACGGGCAAGATGAGATGATCGCCAAAGCACAGACGTATTGGGACAGCCTTACCTAATTGCGCCATACCGATTTGGCAGGAGCGTGTATTGAAAGAAACGAGGAGCGCAGCGAGGAGGCCCGCTGCGCGAATACTCTTTGACCAGTTCCTTAATAGATGTAGCGAATCTGATCGGTCCAATACCGCTCAACCCGTTTGAGCGAGGCGGTGATGTTGATAACACCCTCAGGCCCCAGCACACCCTTATCCTCCAGACCGCCCGCATGGCGCGAGAACAGCTCTGCTACGACATCGCGGATATAGCGCCCTTTTTCCGTCAGGCGCACCCGTACGGAGCGGCGGTCAATTTCGCAGCGTTGGTGGTGCATATACCCCATCTCAACCAGCTTTTTCAGATTGTAGCTGACATTGCTGCCTTGGTAATACCCACGGCTTTTCAGCTCACCTGCGGTCACCTCATTGTCGCCGATGTTGAACAACAACAGCGCTTGAACCGCGTTGATCTCCAATACGCCGACCCGCTCGAATTCGTCTTTGATCACGTCCAGCAACAATCTGTGCAACCGCTCTACAAGTGAGAGCGCCTCCAGATATCCGGTCATAAATCCCTTTTCGGGGGGGGACGTGGTCTGATTGGCTGGCAGGCCAATGGTATCCTGAACACTCATACTACTCTCCGACTTATTATGGCTCTGCCCCAGAGATTGCATAAAAAGTCGGAATATTTCGTTAAAAGCTAGACGATCAATTTATTCATTAGATATATGGACTTGAACATCTTTAACTAAATCCACATAGGGCGATTTTGGCTCAAATTGTCCAGTGACCCATTGATAGAGATCGTGATCGTTCTCATCGAGGAAATCATCATACAGCGTGAGGCCAGCGTCATCCATCCCTGCGAGGCGGTCAGTGGCGTAGGCGGAGAGGATCAAATCCATCTCCTTGATACCGCGCCGCATGGAGCGCATGGCGAGGCGTTTGATACGGGTCTCGCGTGGCTCTCCTTCTGGGCGGTCAGGACGGGGCATTTCAAACATCAGGTGCCTCCATCAACATGGCGCGTAAGCGTTTCTCTAGGCGGGCGACGTGTTTTGCGCTTTGAGACAGCTCTACGCGCAGGCTGCGCATCTCGGACAGTAGCTCTGCCGCATCAGATGGAAGGACCCCGGCCCCCTCGTTGCCATCAAGGCCCTCACCTTCCCCGTTGATCAGCCACATCATCGAAACATTGAGGAGCCCCGCAAGAATCGAAAGGCGATTCGCACGCGGCTCCGACATATCATTTTCCCAGTTGCGCAGGGTCGCAAGGCGCACACCCAAACGGCGCGCCAGCACGGCTTGGCTCATGCCTGCGGCGTCTCGCGCGGCGGCGACACGGTCACCAAAGGTGGCGACATCGGGCCCATACCAGTCTGCTTGTGCTGTGTCTTCTATCGCATCGGTCATGGTCTTCTCCTTATGCGCCAAAGACGCTTGCAACTGCGGGGGGCCACCCCCTATGAATGATGTTGACTTTATATAACGCAATGAGGCCGAAATGGAACTGCTCTCCCGTACACTTGCACGCGTAAAACCGTCCCCGACCATCGCCGTGACGACAAAGGCCCAAGAGTTGAAGGCCGCAGGCCGTGATGTGATCGGTCTTGGCGCGGGTGAGCCGGATTTTGACACGCCCCAGAACATCAAGGATGCTGCTGTGGCTGCGATTGCCGAAGGCAGGACGAAATACACGGCGGTGGATGGTATTATCGAGCTGAAGCAGGCGATTTGCGCCAAATTCAAGCGCGACAATGACCTCGACTATGTGCCCACACAGGTGAGTGTGTCGGGCGGCGGCAAGCAGGTTTTGTACAACGCGCTCATAGCCACCATGAACCCCGGCGAAGAGGTGATCATCCCTGCGCCCTATTGGGTGAGCTATCCAGATATGGTGCTGCTCGCGGGTGGCACGCCTGTGATCGTCGAATGTCAGATCGAGCAGAATTTCAAGATGACGCCCGAGCAGTTGGAAGCGGCGATCACGCCCAGCACGAAATGGCTGATCTTTAACTCTCCTTCAAACCCGACGGGTGCGGGATATACGTGGGACGAGCTAAAAGCACTCACCGATGTGTTGCTGCGCCACCCCCATGTCTGGGTGATGACGGACGATATGTACGAGCACCTGTGCTATGACGGGTTCGAGTTTTGCACCCCTGCGCAGGTCGAGCCTGCCCTTTATGACCGCACACTTACGGTAAACGGTGTGTCCAAAGCCTATGCCATGACGGGCTGGCGGATTGGGTATGCTGCGGGACCGGAAAAACTGATCGGGGCGATGCGCAAGGTCCAGTCGCAGTCCACGTCAAATCCGTGCTCCATCAGCCAGTGGGCCGCCGTCGAGGCGCTCAACGGAACGCAGGACTACATCGCGCCCAACAACGAGATGTTTGTACGGCGCCGCAATCTGGTGGTGGAGGCGTTGAACGCCATTGAGGGCATGACCTGCCCGATGCCGGAGGGCGCGTTTTATGTGTATCCGTCTGTTGCGGGCCTGATCGGCAAGACCTCTGCCGCTGGCACCAAGATCGAGAATGACGAAATCTTCGCGACTGCATTGCTCGAAGAGACAGGTGTAGCCGTGGTGTTTGGCGCAGCCTTTGGCCTGAGCCCGAACTTCCGCGTCAGCTATGCCACGTCGGATGAGAACTTGGTTGAAGCGTGCAAGCGCATCACTGCGTTTTGTGCCGCGTTGAGCTAATCCGTCACGAGGCGAGCAGTAGAGGCACAGGGGCGGGAACTTTCCCCTGTGCCTTTTGCGTTTTTTCTAATATCCCATGGTAAACATTGACTTGGGATTTTCCAAATGGCCAATCAGCTGCCTGACTATTATTTTCGCGTGCGCGAGAACGGCGCGTTTGTTTTCCGGCTGGATACGGAAAACCGCCAGCGGCGCATCGAGATGGACCAGATTGCGGTCGTCAACATGCGCAACGGCGAGATCAAGGCGCATGGCGACCGGACCCTATCCGAGCCCGATATCGATGCGATCAAAGAATGGATGGAAGAGCGCTCCAAAACGCTCGCCCACCGCGAGATTGACGATATTTTCCGCGCGATTGATTATCTCAACACAACCGCCCATTGGGCTCAGTCCAAGGCCAATGAGGAACAGCTAGAGGCAGTGACAGATGCGCTGCTGTTGGCGATGCACGATCTGCGCAGCACGCTGGTGCGCAAAAAGGCTGACCGGTTGATGAAGGGCTAGGCCGCTGCTTGCCTTGCCACAATGGCGGGCAGCACCGTGCGCCAGAAACGCCAGTTGAGCAGGATCGCCGCCACGCCTAGGCCGATGGCAAGCCCCCCCCAGATGCCAACTCCGCCCCAGCCGAATTTAAAGCACAGGACGTAAGCCGTCGGCACACCCACCCCCCAATAGCTGAACGCGGCATAGACCATGGGCAGGCGTGTATCCCGCACACCGCGCAGGGTGCCAAGCGCTATGGCCTGTGTGCCGTCCGCAAGCTGAAACAAACCCGCCATGAACAAAAGGCCCACCCCGATGGTGAGGATTTCGGCGCGCGCAGGTTCATCCTCAAGGATGAAGATATTGATGAAGAACTCGGGCATCAGGACGAAAAGGCTCACCGTGAGGATCGCAAAGGTAAGCGACATGATCGTGACAACCCACGCGCCGCGCGCCAGATGGGGCGCATCGGTCCGCCCGTAGGCATTGCCTGCGCGCACGGTGGCAGCATTACTGAGGCCGAGGTGCACCATAAAGGTGAGTGAGGTCAGCTGCATCGCGATGCCGTGCGCGGCCAGTGGCACGGTACCGAGCCAGCCCATCATCACGGCGGAAGCGGCAAACAGGCCAACCTCGCTCAGCGATGTTATCGAGATAGGCCAGCCGAGCCGGAATACTTGGGCCAGCATATCGCGGTCCACGGCCCACATCCGGCGAAACAGATCATGTTCGGGCAGCGCCAACCGCACATAGATAACCACCCCGATAAGGGAGACGACCTGTGTGCTGAGCGACGCAATGGCCGCGCCTACAACGCCCAGTTCGGGCGCGCCCCAGTTGCCGAAAATGAGTGCGTAATTCACCAGCGCATTTGTGATTGCCGCAAGGACGGTGATCCACAAAACAACCTGCGTCCGCTCAAGGGCGGCAAGGTAGGATTTGAGGACCATGACAAAGAGCGCGGGCAGAATGCCCCAGCCTGCTACGGACAGATAAACTGCGCCGTTGGTGACGACATCCTCGCCCTGCCCCATCAGTCGCAGAATTGGCGCGGCAAAGATCATCAGCGGCAGGGCCAACAGCGCAAAAGCAAAACTGAGCCAGAGCCCCATGCGTGTGGCGCGGCGGATCGAGGTCTCGTCCCCTTCGGCCTGAAAACTGGCGACCATGGGCATCACGGCCCATGCAAAACCAGAGCCGAAGATAAATAGTACAAAGAAATAGGTGGAGGCCAGCGTCACAGCGGCCAGCGCCTCAACCCCGTACCAACCGAGCATCACAGTATCGGTCACGCCAATCGCCATCTGCGCCAGATGCCCGCCAATCAGGGGCAGGCCCAAAATGGCGATGGCGCGGGCGTGTGCGGGGGTGGACATGGTTTTGAGCATAACATCTGTCTAGGCTTAACCGTGCGGTTGCGAAAGCCGCGAAATGCGCGATTGTGTTGTGGCATGTTGCTGCCCTAGGCTGATGCCAATCAAACGGGAGGGTCTGGCATGGCAGAGCATTGGGTTGAGACGGTCGAGCTGAACGGTGAAGCCTTCTTCGTACGTCACTGGGGCGACAGGCAGGCGCCGAAAATCCTGATGCTGCACGGATTTCCCGAGTATTCGGGCGCGTGGAACGATCTGGCGCCGCTGCTGGCGGAACGGTTTCATTGCATCGCCCCTGACCAGCGCGGATACGGGCAAAGCTGGCGGCCAAGTGATCCAGCGCTCTATAAAATCGCGCTGTTGGTGTCTGATCTGGTGGCCTTGATCGGGGAAGACCCGTTAATTGTGCTGGGCCATGACTGGGGCGCGTCCGTGGCCTATGCGCTGGCCATCGGGCGGCCCGATCTGGTGTCCAAGCTCATCATCATGAACGGCGTGCACCCTGCGCCGTTCCAGCGTGAGTTAGCCAAGGGCGGGCCACAGACGGATGCGTCGCAGTACATCCACTTCCTGCGCCGCGACGGGTCGGAGAATATTCTCGCAGCAAATGATTTTGCCAAGCTGATGGGGCTGTTCTCGGCAAATATGGATATGGATTGGCTCAGTGGAGAGACATTGACGGGATATAGAGCTGCGTGGCGCGATGCGGCGGGTTTGCGCGGGATGATCAATTGGTACCGTGCGTCGCCCCTGAAGATTGGACTGGCAGGTGAGACGATAGAGGGGCTGGCGTTTGATCCGTCGCGCCTTCAGGTGCGATGCCCGCATCTGCTGGTTTGGGGCACGGCAGATACGGCGCTGATACCCGCCTCGACGGAAGGGTTGGAAGACTATGCGCCCGACCTCACACGCGTCGAGATTGCGGGAGTGGATCACTGGCTCCACCACCAGAAACCCCGCGAAGTGGCGGATGCGATCCTTGATTGGCTGTAGGTCTTAGCTGTGGTTCCAGTCGTCGGGATCGGCGTTGTTGTTGGGACTAAGGCCGATGGTGTCACCCTTGGTTGAGCAGCCGAGGCCCAGCACCGTGCGGTTGGCGTAGGAGAAATAGGCAGTAACCTGGTTAATCTCCAATATCTCGCCATCGTTCCAACCCGCCATGCGCAAGGCTTCGACGTCCATCTGGACCATATCATTTGGCGATTGCGTTAACCGCTGGGCATAACGCATCGCAGCGTGTTCGCGCGCATCCAGAGGCATGGTGGGGATGTCGCTGTCCTCAATCGCGCTGCGCAAGGCGTCCGAGCGCGGATCATCGCCGAGCAAGCGTTTCATGCCCGCAAAGTGATGCTCGACACAGTAGTGACAGCCGTTGAGGTGGGAGGTCCAAACGCCCAACGCCTCCAGGAACCATTTGGGGATCGTATTGTCGCGGTGGTGCAGAACGTATTTGTAGACTGCCATATGCGCTTCCATCGTGTGGGGGCGCAGGGAGTGCATCATCATGATGTTATCGACGTTATTGTCCGGGCCGGTGACGCGGGCATAAAGCTGCTTGAGTTTGCCAGTGGCGGCGTCGAAGGGGATGGTTTTGATCCAGGCCATGAGGGTTCTTTCGAGGTTGGGAGTGTTGGTGCAGTCTAACCCTAAAGCATGGCCGTGCACGATATCTCATTTTCGCTAGAGGTTTTGGACGTCCGC
>CBDTVN010000078.1:0-13138 GCA_965364195.1 uncultured Sulfitobacter sp.
AATACGCTGCCGATCATTGTATGCAACTACGCGGTCAACGTTTGGCCGCGCTCAACTTTGGCCGGCAAGTTGCGGAAATCCAGATCCGTACCGCTATGCTCAACGGCCTCACCGCCCTTGGCATCCCACGTACCATTTCAGCAGGATAAATCCACGAGGGGTTAGGGAAGCTCCGACTTCATACTGCTTTGTGCAACAAAGCCGAGATATAGGCTCAAAATTTGGTTGATCTTAAGCGGGTGATTACGACACTGCAAACGCCCGCTGGGTAAATGTGTCTCGTTGGGTCTATTGCATCAATGTCGGTTCGGCTGGATATTTGAAGCAATGCCCTGAGCTGGTGGATTCACCATGCCAAGTAGCCCGTACAAAAACATCGGTTTCCACTCCAAGTCATTCTGTGCGCAGTGCGCTGGTATTGCCGTCACGCGCTGTCATGCCGAGATATGCCACATCCGTTGGCAGAGCGCGACATCGAGGTTTACGATTCATCTCTGAGTACGCAAATTGGCCCAGAGATCGCAAAACGCTCCCGCACACAGCGATCCAGGCAGGGATTGAGCTGGCATGCGAGCGAGACCTATATTCGGGCTGGCGGCAGGTGGCGCGACCTTTGGCGTGCGGCGGATCCATGCGGCCAGCTCGTTGATTTTTGCTTTACAGCGCGCCGAAATGCCAAAGCAGTGAGGGCGTTTCTGAAACAAGCCTGCCAAAACGCACGGCTTTACCAGAAGCATTCGATCACCATCCCTTCTCGTGAGATTGCTGCGCAATGGTCAAAGCACATAGCTATTCACTTGTGATAGGCGACAGAAATACAAGCTATTTCTAGATTTCGCGGATTGCGAATCAATGCAACAGATTCATTTTCCACTTCTCTAGCGTCAGCGGATATCGTTGATTGCCTGTACTGGGATCAAGCACTACGCTGCTTCCAACTTCACTTGTACCGCAGGATCAATACCTTGTCAGACAGACCCAAACGCCCCCTCACCCTCCGCGATGTATCAGAAGCCTGTGGCGTATCGGAGATGACGGTAAGCCGTGTATTGCGCAAAAGCGGCGATGTGTCAGCCTCCACGCGGGAACGGGTCTTAGCGGCGGCCAAGGAGTTGGGGTATGTGCCCAACCAGATCGCAGGATCATTGGCATCCCAACGTGTAAATCTAGTGGCTGTCATCATTCCGTCGCTGGGCAATATGGTCTTTCCCGAAGTGCTTGGCGGTATCAATGCCGTGTTCGACGACACCCCGTTGCAACCTGTTGTCGGCGTGACCGACTATCGCCCCGAGAAGGAAGAGCAGGTCTTGTATGAAATGCTCTCTTGGCGCCCATCCGGTGTGATTATCGCCGGGCTGGAGCATTCGGAAGTCACGCGTGCGATGCTGCTGAACTCAGGTATTCCTGTGGTCGAGATTATGGATGTGGACGGCAATCCCGTGGATGCAATGGTTGGTATTTCGCACCGTCAGGCGGGGCGCGATATGGCCAAGGAAATCCTGCGCGAAGGGTACCAGCGCATCGGCTTTATGGGCACAAAAATGCCGCTCGACCACCGCGCGCGCAAACGGTTCGAGGGCTTTACCGAGGCGCTTACGCGTGAGGGGATCGAGATTGAGGACCGCGCGTTCTACTCAGGTGGGTCAGCATTGCTCAAAGGGCGCGAGATGACCAAGGAGATGCTGGAACGCTCTCCTGATTTGGATTTTCTCTATTACTCAAATGACATGATCGGCGCAGGCGGTTTGCTTCATCTGCTCAACAGCGGAATTGATGTTCCGGGCCAAATCGGGTTGGCGGGGTTCAACGGGATTGAACTGCTGGCTGGTCTGTCGATGCAATTGGCGACCACGGATGCCTGCCGCCGCGAGATCGGGATGGAGGCCGCGAAGATGATCCTCAACGCATCCGGCACTGAGCCTGACCATGATATGCCCAAAGCAGTCACAATGAAGCCCAAGCTCACGCTGGGAGATACGCTGCGGCGCCGCAAACGCGGATGAGCCTCCAGCGCCTTTCGAACACAGCCGCGCGGCGGATATTCTTGGACCGACACGCCCTGTTGGAGACACCACAAGGGCCTGCTGACAGCACGTCGTTGCTTGGCTTGATAGAGCGGCTGGGCTTCATACAACTCGACAGCATCAATACCGTGGCTCGCGCGCATGACCTGATCCTTTTTGCGCGCAAACCACGCTACCGCACAGATGATCTCAAGCGTCTCTATGAGCGCGATAAGGACCTGTTCGAGCATTGGACCCATGACGCCGCAATGATCCCACTGTCCTATTATCCCCATTGGCAGATGCGCCGGACGCGCGATGCGGCAAAGCTGCGCAAACAGTGGCGCAACTGGCGGCGAGACGGGTTTGAGGAACAGCTCCAGACCGTCCTCGATCACATCGGCACAAATGGGGCCTGCGGCTCCTCCGATGTGGGCAAAGGGGAGAAGCGCGGCTCTGGCGGATGGTGGGACTGGCATCCATCCAAGACGGCTCTGGAATATCTGTGGCGCAGTGGCGCACTGCATGTGGTCGGACGCGAGGGTTTTCAGAAACGCTATGACCTTTCCGAGCGCGCCCTTGATGCGCAGGTATGGGCGGCGAATGAGAAACCGTCGGATGCGCAAACGATTGAGTGGTGTTGCATGGGTGCGTTGAACCGCTTGGGCTTTGCCACCTCTGGCGAGATTGCCGCGTTCTGGGCACATGTCACTGCGGCAGAGGCGAAAGCATGGTGCGCAGAGGCGCTGCGTCTTGGCGAGATTGAAGAGATTGAGATCGCCGGTGCGGATGGAACTCTCAAGCGAACATTTGCACGGCCTGATATCGTGACTGATAAGGCGGTTGAGAAGCCTGCCACAAACCGGCTGCGCGTACTCAGCCCATTTGATCCTGCTCTGCGGGACCGCAAACGCGCCAAGTTTCTATTCGGATTTGACTACCGCATCGAGGTTTTTGTCCCAGAAGCAAAGCGCATCTTTGGCTACTACGTCTTTCCCATACTCCAAGGGGAGCGTTTGGTGGGGCGCGTCGATATGAAGGCGTTTCGCAGCGAAGACACATTGCGCATCCGCGCGCTGTGGCCCGAAAGTGGTGTGGCGTGGGGCAAGGGACGGCAAAACGCGTTTGAAGCGGAACTGGACCGGATCAAGAAACTAGCGAATGTGAGCAAGATCGAATTCGAGGACGGCTGGCTCAAACCCTCAATGCATCACCAGTTCGGCTAGCTCGATCGCCGCGGCCTGCAGCCGTGGCAAATGCGCCTTGAGATCCTCAAGCGTGACACGTTGGGTCGGAGCATGGATGGAAAGCGTCGACATCAGACGATTCTGGGCATCGAGAAGCGGGACAGCCACGGCTACCATCCCTTTCATGAACTCTTCGTTATCCGTGGAATATCCACGCGCGCGGATCGCCTCGATCTCAGTTTGTAGAGTATCTGGATCAGTCATTGTGTGCTCTGTTTGCACCTCCAACGCGGCAATGCCGAGATACTTGTTAAACAGGCGTGGTTTGAGGGAGCTGAGATACATTTTGCCGCTGGCCGTGCAGTGAAACGGCACTTCGGTCCCGACAGGTAGCTGGATGCGCAGAGGCCATTTCGTCTCGACACGGTCGAGATATACCATCGCGTGCCGCTCTGGCATGGCGATGTTGCAGGTCTCTCCAACGTCCTCTGCTAAGGCATTGAGAATAGTTTGGCGCACCATCCTGATGCGTGAAGTCGACAAAACAGAACCCGCCAAGCGGCGCAGTCGCGCTCCCGGGGCATAAGATCGCCCGTCAATGTCACGCTGCAAAAACCCTTCCTTCTCCAACGTGTGAAACAGGCGGTGAACGGTCGGCTTGGGCAGGCCCAATATTTCATTCGCGGTCGTGGGGGTTGTAGGAACCCCGACCTTTGCAAGCTCTTCCAGCAGCAATAGCAATCTCAAATTCGTGGGGATTGTTTTATCTACTGGGCTGCCATCGTCATGCATAGGTCGGGGGTGTCCTTATCTGCCAGGCAACAGCATCAGTGCCAAGCCCGGTGTCAGAGCTACGATAATCCAAACACTTATCAAAGCAATAAGATAGGGCACGATATATCGAAGCAAACGGAAGTACGGCACGCCCGTCACACCACTGGCCACATAGAGGTTTAGCCCATAAGGAGGTGTGATAAAACCAATAGACGCCCCCACAAGGAAGATTACTGCAAAGTGGATTGGGTCGATCCCGACTGATGCCGCAATAGGAGCGAGGATCGGCGCAAGAATGATCGTTACGGGAAGCGATTCAAGAATCATCCCCGTCACAAAGACAATCGCCATCGAGGTGAACAGTACAGCGTAATAGCCACCCATACCTGTCACAAAATCCCCGATGAACTCCTTGGCGCCCAGTGACGACATAACCTGCTGCATCGCAACAGACACCGCGATCAACGGAACAAGGATGCCGGTGATCTGTGCAGACCGTGAAACGATGTTGGGCAAGCTCAACAGAGTGAAACCCTCCACAACAAACATCGACGCGAGCGATTTTTCTTCGACGGGTGTGTCGTTGCTGTCGCCCATCATCTTGTTTAACGGATAGCTGATCATGCCAACGATGATACAAAAGCCAACGGTCACGCCCGCAGCCTCGGTTGGGGAAAACTTACCAGAATAAATGCCCCACAAAACCAGACCAATGGCAAAGAAGCCGAGCCATGCGCCAATCGCCGTTTTGATTACCCGCATTGGTGAAAGCTTGATCAGGAAACCCCAGCCATTGATCGTGCAGATGATGAACGCAGCCGTCATCATCGCCAGAACCATCAATGAGCCCGGAATAATACCCGCGATGAACAGATCAGAAATCGGTAGGTTCAGCAAAAAGCCATATACGATGAAGATGATCGAGGGGGGAATGATAATCCCAACCGTGCCACCCGCCGCAGCAGTCGCCGCCGAGAACCGTGCATCATAGCCACCTTTGACCATTTCAGGATGCAGCATGGAGCCGATTGTCGCCGTGGTCGCTGAGTTAGAGCCTGAGATCGCCGCGAACAGACCACAAGCAGCAAGCGCCGCCATAGCCAAACCGCCGCGCAGCCATCCCAAACAGGAATAAGCAAAATCTGACAGCCTTCGCGCAATACCCGACTGGTTGATCAGATCACCCGTCAGAATAAACAGTGGCATCGCGAGCAACGCGAACCCTTTGTTGAAAACGTTGAGCAATTCGTTACCCGTATTATTCAACGGCAGATCGATGACAAAGCTACATCCTACCACCCAATAAAAGATAACCAGCAATACCGGTGTACCCAACATAAAGAAAATCGTGACGCCAATCGAAATCAGCGTGATCCATGTCCCATCGGTCATTATACATCTCCCCCGATTACGGCTTGTTTGATGATCAGATTGCCTGACTTAAAGTTGCCCCAATCCTCCAGCCAGTTGCCGATCACACGGCCCGCCATAAGCGTGAATGCGATGGGTACAGTGATGTAGAACCACCATTTCATCACGTCATCGACACCGTCGACCATCTGGAAGTTATCGGCGGAGTAGGCACTAAACCGCAGCGATGTTGTAATCGCGATGAGGCAAAACCCGAGCCACAGAACCGTATCAAGCGTTAGGGCACTCATCTGGCGTGACGGGCCCATCTTGGAGCGGAACTCGCTAAAGCTCAGGTGCGTGCGAAGTTTGACGTTATACGAACACCCAAACCAGGCCATAATCATAAAAAGAAAGGGCGGTACCGTTGTCGATCCTGACCACTGGTGGGAAAAGACAAAGCGGTCAATCACACCCCAGAAGATAATCGCAGCAATCATAAGATAGGCGGCAACAGACACACCACGTTCCAAGTGCCGCTCCACAAAGGGAACCCTCTTGAAAAACAAATGCGCCAGATAGCCCCCTACAAGCGTCAAAACCACTCCAAACAGCCACATACCTTCGGAGTAGAACGCCGTCTTCATTTCCCACGGATCGCCGGAAAGTATCGCAGGTATGACGGACGCTGCTTCGGACCAAATCGACATAAAGTTATCTCCCATATTCGGCATTCAAGCGCGCGCCCGAATACCAACATGCATCCTCTAGAAAAAAGGTAAAAAGGCCGACCCGAGATCTGCGGGCCGGCCAATCCTCAGCTAATGGAAATTATGCTTTCCACCAACGACGTGGCTCAACATTCTCTGGCTTGGTGTTGGCGTCGATTGTCCGCACTTCGTCATAGATTTCCTGATACGTGTCCGCACCACCTTGCCATTTGTTCAGACGCTCACGCCATTCTTCCCACAGCTGTGGCTGGTACTCAGGAGAGCACATCTCTTCGGCTTTCTTGATTTCAGCATCGGACAGGAACGCATTGCGCACGTTATTTTCAGCAAAAATTGTGCCTGGTAAGATTGGATCGGACTGACCAACAGTTTTCACAAGTGCCGCCTCATTAGCCGCCTGAACGTGGGTCTGTGCCCAGTAGGACGATTCCATCACCGCGTCTTGCAGATCGCCGGACAAGCCATCGAACACAGATGCGTTCATGGATGTTGCCTCTGTTCCGCAGAAAAAGTTGAGGTGAACCGATTGAGACACCACTGGCGACATATTCGCATATGCCACAGCAGATGCCCACGTCTCGGCTCCGTCAATCAGGCCCTGCTTCAGACCATCAAGGGTTTCTTCCCACGCGACCGGAACAGGGTTCAGGTTCATTGCTTCCATCGCGATGCGACCCAGCTGCGTACCTGTTACGCGGTTTTTCGTACCAGCAAGCTGATCAATAGACGTAACCGTCTCCTTGTCTTCCCATGCCAGACCCAACTGGATGCCGCGAAGTTCGGCGTGGGAGAAGAGTAGCTTTAAACCGTGACGCTTTTCATAAGGCTCACGCAGCAGCGCCTGGGACGCTGGGGAGTACAAGAAGTGATACTGGTCCGCACGGTTGCGGAACATATACGCATAGTCGAGCACGTTGAGATACGGCGCACCACCGGCAGAGTTCTGGGTGGAAGCAGCATAGAAATCAACGATCCCCTGCTGGCATTTCTCAACGCAGGACGTTTGACCACAAATCTGGTTGTCACCAATAAACTCGATGCGAATCTCACCATCTGTACGTGATTCCAGATCACGACAGAATTCCAATGCACCTGCGCGTTCGATCAAAAGGTTGCGCGCGTTAAAGCCGGACGCACCAAACTTGAACGTGTGCTTCGCTTCCTTTTTGAAACGCTTATCGTATGTCGATTCAGCGGCAGAGGCCAAGTTTGCAATGCTCATCGCACCACCAAAGCCGCCCGCAGCCAGCAAAGTCGAACTCATGCCATAACGGCCCGCCACACGAAACAGATCCCGACGCGAAATCCCTTTGAGCTTATTCTGTACAGTCATATCATTTCCTCCCAGTTAATTTTCTCATTTATTGAGACTTTTAGTTTCAAAAAAGACTAGCCTGCCTTATAGCTTCTGTATATAATTATTTTTAATTTGGGTGAGGATTATAGAATGGACGCTGATTTCATCATTGTGGGAGCAGGCTCGGCAGGATGCGTTCTCGCCAATCGGCTCAGCGCCGATCCTCGCAACAAGGTCATTTTACTCGAAGCAGGAGGACGCGACTGGAACCCGTGGATTCACATTCCCGTCGGATACTTCAAAACCATCCACAACCCCTCCGTCGACTGGTGCTATAAGACCGAACCAGACGTGGGCTTGAATGGACGCTCTCTGGACTGGCCACGCGGCAAGGTTCTAGGCGGATCATCTTCACTCAACGGATTACTATATGTGCGCGGACAGCCGCAGGATTATGATCGCTGGCGTCAGATGGGCAATACAGGATGGGGATGGGATGATGTCCTTCCCCTGTTTAAGCGTGCGGAGAATAACGAGCGCGGCGCAGATGAATTTCACGGAAACCAAGGACCGCTATCCGTCTCCAACATGCGCATCCAGCGCCCGATCACCGATGCGTGGGTCGCAGCAGCGCAGGCCGCCGGGTACAAGTTCAACTCCGATTATAACGGCGCAGATCAGGAAGGCGTCGGATTCTTCCAGCTTACGGCAAAGAACGGGCGGCGCTGCTCGACAGCGGTGGCTTACCTCAATCCTGCGCGCGCACGTCCCAACCTCCAGATCATCACCCACGCACAGGTCGAAAAGATCATCATCGACGGCCAGCGCGCCACAGGCGTCCAGTACAAGGATAAATCCGGCACGCTCCAGATCCTCAAGGCGGGCAAAGAGATCATTCTGTCAGGCGGCTCTATAAACTCCCCCCAACTACTCATGCTGTCAGGAATCGGTGAGGCAGAACAGCTTCAGCAACACGGCATCGAGGTGAAAAAAGACCTGCACGGTGTCGGTAAGAACATGCAAGACCACCTCCAAGCGCGGCTGGTTTATAAAACTCATGAGCCGACCCTAAACGACGAAGTCTCAAGCCTGATAGGACAAGCGAAGATCGGTCTGAAATACATGATGTTCCGTGCCGGTCCGATGACGATGGCTGCAAGCCTCGCCACCGGGTTTATAAAAACCCGTCCCGACGTCGAAACACCGGACATCCAGTTCCACGTACAACCCCTTTCTGCCGAGAACCCCGGCCAGGGCGCGGACAAGTTCAGCGCCTTCACCATGTCCGTGTGCCAGCTCCGCCCAGAAAGCAAAGGCGAGATCAGGCTGGCGTCGTCGGACGGGCGTACCTATCCCAAGATTATCCCAAACTACCTCTCGACCGAGACAGACTGCCGCACTGTGGTCGAGGGTGTGAACATCGCGCGTGGTATCGCGCGTCACGCACCACTCTCCTCAAAGATTTCCGAAGAGTATCGTCCAAACCCCAGTCTCGATATCGAGGACTATGATGCCACGCTGGATTGGGCGCGCAACAATACCGCCTCGATTTACCACCCCACCGGTACCTGCAAGATGGGGGATGGCAAGGAAGCTGTGGTAGATGCCCGCCTACGAGTCCACGGCATTGCAGGGCTGCGGGTGGCCGACTGCTCCATCATGCCCGAAATCGTATCCGGCAACACCAACGCCCCCGCAATTATGATCGGTGAAAAGGCCAGCGATCTGGTGCTTGAGGACAACCCCGCTTAGGGCATTGCCTTTGCGCGTCTGCTCTGGTCTGATCAACCAACGGGAGGCCGCCATGCACCGCTCTTATCTGTGCCGCCATGCATAATGGCACACCTATTACACTTTATCTCGCACCATGCCCGCGCTTGCCTGATGGTCGGTTTAGCTGCTGGTTTACTGTTGCCTACACTGGCCACAGCGATGGCCCCTTGGCTGCCCGCGATGGTCGCCGCCTTGCTGACCATCACCGCCCTGCGCATCGGTCACAACGCGGCCCGTGGCGCTGCACGGGATTTGCGCTGGGGCCTTGGTGCAGTGGCGGTGCTACAACTGGGCGTGCCGCTGGTGTGTCTTGGAGCGCTTACGCTCGCAGGCTTGGCCGGAACACCCGCCGCTTTGGCGCTGGTTCTCACCACATCCGCTCCCGCAATCTCGGGCAGCACCAATCTCGCTCTTCTTCTGGGTCTCGACGCAGGGCGCATGATGCAGATCATGGTGCTTGGCACTGCGGCCTTCCCGCTCACCGTTCTGCCAATACTGCTACTCTCTCCGCAGATTGGCGCACTTCCCGATGTGATGGCCTCCGCTGGGCTGGTTCTGCTGGTGATCCTTGCCGCAACGGCCATCGGATTTGCCTTGCGTGCGTTTTTCTATCCCAACCCCACTCCCTCCCAAGTCAAAACCCTCGATGGTGCATCGGTTCTAGCCTTCTGCGTAATTGTGATCGCCCTCATGGCCCCGCTCAACACCGCAATACGCGAGACACCAACACAGGTCGTCCTCTGGGCGCTCTTGGCATTCACGATCAGTTACGGGCTTCAGGCAACAACTCTGCTGGCGCTACGCCGCACCAAACTACGCCCGGTTGCGGGGCCCCTCGCCATCGGCGCAGGCAACCGCAACATCGCCCTATTTCTCGTGGCACTTCCCCCGGAAACAATCGCACCTCTTTTGATATTCATTGGCTGCTGGCAACTTCCCATGTATCTCACACCCATCCTGCTCCCACCTCTTTACCAGAAGGCTCTTTTTGATGACTGAGCTTCCCCCCATCCAACTTGTTGGCCTTTCGGGCCTTTTGGTCCAATTCGCCACCAGCATGACTGAGCCCGCCAACCGTGCTGCAATCGCCTTTCGCGCGGCTGTCGAAGCAGAACGCTGGCCGGAGGTGCTTGAGACCTCCACGTCACTCGTCTCAACCTTCATCAGCGTCGATCTGGTTGCTAATGCACCCGAATCCATCATCGAAAAACTCCAAGCGCTCCTCGCAACCCAAGACTGGCTAAGCGCACCTCTCCCCGCGGGGCGCACCCTGTGGGAAATACCCACGCTCTATGGCACCGATGCGGCACCCCAGCTGGAGGAAGCGGCCCTCGCCGCTGGTGTGACGCCCGAGACTGCCATTGCGGAGCTATCCACCGCCCGCGTCCGCGTCCTGACCATCGGCTTTGCCCCCGGACAGCCCTACACCGGAGAACTGCCACCCCATTGGGACATCCCCCGCCAACAAAGCCTGACAAAATCTGTCCCCGCAGGCGCGCTTGTGGTCGCGATCCGGCAGCTCATTATCTTCACCAACGCCTCCCCAACGGGTTGGCGGCATGTGGGCCAGACCGCGTTTCGCAATTTCCGGCCAGAAGATGCGACACCCATTGCACTTTCACCGGGCGACGAGCTTTGCTTTCCCTCAGTCACCGCCACTGAATACGCCAGCATCACTGCCGCAGACCAAAGCGGCAATGGCGGCGCGCAGCGGCAGGTGCTGTCATGAGCGGTACACTCACCATCCACAGCTGCGGTCCCGCCATCACAGTTCAAGACATGGGCAGACCCGGGTTTCTGGCGCAAGGAATGACACGCAGCGGTGCTGCTGATCTCGAGGCCCTGCACGAAGGCGCCGCATTGCTGGGCCAATCACCTGAGCTAGCGGCGCTGGAAATGGTTGGCATGGGCGGCAGCTTTTCGAGCAATGCTGATGTGCGCATCGCGCTCACGGGTGCGCCCATGACTGCCACCGTCGATGATGTCCCAGTCCCATGGAACGCCAGCCACCTTCTGCCAGCTGGCGCCGTGCTCAAAATCGGCGGCGCCCGCAATGGCACGTACGGCTATCTCCATATCGGCGGCGGGATCGACACACCTATCATGATGGGCGCACGCGCAGCACATCTTAGCGCAGGGTTGGGCCACGCACTCACTGCTGGCGACATGCTCCCGCTCGGGCGCGATACAGGCAGTGCAACCGGTATGACGCTAAGCATTGAGGACCGATTTAACGGCGGGCCAATCCGCATCACCACCTCAATGCAGACGAAACAGTTCGACCGCGCCACCCGCGAGCGGTTTAGCACCACCGCCTTTCGCCGCGATGCGCGCGGCAACCGGATGGGCGTCCGAATGGATCACGATACCGCTCCTTTTGTCTCTGCCGATCAGCTGACAATCCTGTCTGACGTCATCGTCCCGGGCGACATCCAGATCACGGGTGACGGTGCGCCCTTTGTTTTGATGTGTGAGTGCCAGACCACCGGCGGCTATCCCCGCATAGGGACCGTCCTGCCCTCCGATATGTCACGCGTGGCGCAAGCTCCTGCAGGCGCCGCTTTGTCCTTCCAGTTCGTAGAGCTGGAAGACGCGCGCGCCATAGAGCAACGCGCCACCACTGCGCGCGCGGCCCTTGCAAAGTCCATCACGCCTCTTTTACGTGATCCACACAGCATCCGTGATCTGCTGTCCTACCAACTGATCAGTGGCGCAGTATCCGCCACTCAAAACCCGTTCAAAGACAAGGATTAACCATGCGAGTAGACCTGAACGCCGATATGGGCGAGAGCTTTGGACCGTGGCGTATGGGCGACGATGCGGCCCTGTTGCGTACGGTCACTTCAGCCAATGTCGCCTGTGGTGGTCATGCGGGCGACGCAGATGTTATGGCCGCGACGATGACCCTCGCCCACGCCAACGGTGTCGGCATCGGCGCGCACCCCGGCTTTATGGATCTGGCGGGTTTCGGGCGCAATCGTATGTCCGTCCCGCGCGCCACCTTGCAAAATCAAATCCGCTATCAGGTCGCTGCAAGTATCGGCATGGCCCGCAGCGTGGGTGCAAAGGTGCGGCACCTCAAGCTACACGGCGCTGTCTCCAATATGGCATCAGAGGACCCAGTTCTAGCCCGCGATCTCTATGAGGCGGCGCTTTCCGTCGATCCTGACCTCATCATCATGATCCTCGCCGCTACCGCACAGCAACAAGCGGTGGAGGAGTTGGGCTGCACCTGGGCCGGAGAGATATTTGCCGACCGCGCCTATAATGACGATGCCACGCTGGTAGACCGCAGTATTGACGGCGCAGTGATCCATGACCCCGCAATCGCTGGCACGCGCATGGTCGAGATGGTGAAGGCGGGGGCCATTATCACCAACAGCGGCAAACACATTCCCGCATCCATCGACACGATCTGCCTGCACGGCGACACACCAACCGCCGTTCAAATCGCGCAGTCGGTGCGCGCTGCGCTCGAAGGTGCCGACATCGCAGTTCAGACATTTCAGGGCCGCACGTCAGGAGGCGCATGAGCACGCACAGTGCAAGAATAATAGATCTCTACCGCACCCACGCCACCGCTTGGGTGCGGCAGCGCGGCACGGCGCTGCCTGAGAAGCCATGGCTCGACAAATTTCTGGGGCTTGCACCAGAGAGCCCAAGCATCCTCGATATCGGTTGCGGCTTTGGGGAGCCCATTGGGCGCTACCTGTCAAAAGCTGGCGGGAAAATCACAGGCATCGATACCTCCCTCGAGTTGATCCACATCGCGCAGAGGCGCCAGCCCCACTCCACGTGGACCGTGGCAGACATGCGCACACTTGATCTGCGGCGCACGTTCGACGCTCTTCTCGCGTGGGACAGCAGCTTTCACCTCACGCCAGAAGACCAGCGCCGGATGTTTCCGATTTTTCGCCACCACGCCAATGCTGGTGCCGCATTGATGTTCACCACAGGCCCGCGCCACGGTGACGCGATTGGCATGTTTGAAGGTGAACCGCTTTATCACGGTAGCCTTGATCC
>CBDTVN010000079.1:0-13025 GCA_965364195.1 uncultured Sulfitobacter sp.
GTGGCTTCGGCGACACGCTTTGACGCATCACGTGTGGTGCGCTGCCATGTGACGATCTTCATGTATTTATGCACCGACAGACCGCCCGTGTAGCCCGCAGCGCCCGAAGTGGGCAACACGTGGTTCGTGCCGGATGCCTTATCGCCATAAGATACGGTCGTCTCTTCGCCCAAAAACAGCGAACCATAGCAGGTCAAGCGGTCCAGCCACCAATCTGGGTCTTCCGCCTGAACGGTCAGGTGTTCTGGCGCGTAATCATCGGAACATGCCGCCATTTCTTCGCGGTCGGCACACAGGATCACCTCGGCATAGTCGCGCCATGCGGCAAACGCGTTTTCGCGGTTAATTTCTGGCAGATCATCGATCAGGCCGGGGACAAGTTCCATCACTTTCTCCGCCATCGCGCGATCATCTGTGACCAGCCAGACAGGAGAGTTATAGCCATGCTCGGCCTGCGAAACCAAATCAGTCGCAACGATATGCGCATCTGCGTGTTTGTCGGCGAGGATCAGGCTGTCGGTCGGGCCAGCGATCATATCGATGCCTACACGGCCAAACAGAATACGCTTTGCCTCTGCTACAAACTGGTTGCCCGGCCCCACAAGAATGTTCGCTTTTGGCAAACCGAACAGACCAAAAGTCATGGCCGCGACACCCTGAACACCGCCAAGGGCCAGAATTTTATCAGCACCGGAAATATGCGCGGCATAAACGATTGCTGGCGCCACACCCACGCCGGGGCGCGGCGGGGAGCAGGCCGCGATATGGCGGCAACCCGCGACTTTAGCAGTGGTCACGGTCATGATCGCAGAGGCGATGTGGCTATAACGTCCACCCGGCACGTAACAGCCTGCCGCATCCACAGGAATCGCTTTTTGACCCGCGATGAAGCCCGGCTCAATCTCAATCTCGACATTCGTTAGCGTGCTTTTCTGCACCTCGGCAAAGCGTTTCACGTTGTCATGGGCAAACCGGATATCGGCCTTGAGTTTTTCCGGCACCAACGCGCAGGCCGCTTCAATCTCCTCAGGGGTCAACATCACGTTGCCCTCATATCGATCGAACTTCTTGGCGTATTCCAGCGCCTTGGCATCGCCGCCCGCCTCAATATCATTGAGGATATTCTTGACGATCTCATGCGTCTCGGAAGCGTCCGAGTCCGCGGTGAGTGTTGCTTTTTTAAGGTATTCGCGTGTCATATTTTCTTGGTCCTACTTAAGAATATCGGGCAACAGAGTTGTCGAGATGGCTGGAATATAGGCGATCAGCAGCACGACGAAGAACATACACAATACAAAGGGAACGGCGCGCGCCGCAATCTTCAGAATAGACTCGCCTGTAATGCCAGATACAACAAACAAGTTGAGGCCAAGGGGCGGTGTGATAAAGCCCACCCCCAGAGCGGTGATCATCATGATGCAGAACTGGATCTCGTTCATGCCGATGTTATCGGCCAAAGGCGCAAGGATCGGTGCGAGGATCACGATGTTCGGCGTCGTCTCCATCACACAGCCCGCAGCGATCAGAATACCGATCATCAGCAGGATCAAAATCCACGGCTCATTGGTGAGCGAGGTCACTGAGGTGACAAAGCCTTGAGGCACACCCATGATCGCCAAGGCTTCTGCCAGCGGTGCGGAGAAGGCGATGATCGGCAGGATGACACCGTTCACCTTGGCCGAACTGACAAGCATGGCGGGGAAATCCGCCAGCTTGAGCGTCCCCATGATGAAACCCATTAGGATGGTCACAACAACCGCGGTCGCCCCTGCTTCGGTCGGCGTCAGGCGGCCCGAGAAGATGCCGTAGAAGATGATGCCCGGCACGATAAACGCGTACCAGCCGGATTTAAGGGAGCGGCCCAGATTGCCTGCCCATTCGCTGAAAGAGATGTTGCCACCACCCTCATAGCCATGAATGCGGTTCACGATGAGGTTGGTGATCAAGATAGAAAGCAGGATCGCGAGACCGGGGATGAGTGCCGCGAGAAACAGTGTGGATGCGGATATACCCAGCACAAGGCCGATGATGATGTAGGCAATGGACGGCGGAATGAGGATGCCTGTACAGGCCCCCGCGGCCACCAATGCGCAAGCGTATGGACGTGGGTATCCCGCCTCCACCAGCCGCGCGATGGTCATACGGCCAACCGCTGCCGCCCCCGCCGCGTCAGAGCCGGAGATCGCCGCGAACATGCCACAGACCAATACCGTGGCTGAGCCGAAACCGCCTTTGGCAAAGTTCGTCAGCGCTTCCGCCACATCAAGGAATTTGCGCGACAGCCCTGTGCGGACCAAAACGTCGCCCGTCAGGATGAAGAGCGGAATGGCTGTGAGTGCGAAGGCGTCGATGCCTGAGAACAGGCTTTCCCCCACAAGGCTCATCGGCAAATCACCCGACATGTAGAGCATGATTATCGCGGCGCTACCAATGGCGGCCCAGACCGGGACGGCCAGCGCAATGAGTGCTACGAAGAGGATTACGGGGAAGTAGAAGTCCCAACCCAGCTCAACCGTTTGTGCAACTTGGTTCCAAAGCATCAGTCAGTCCCCTCAATCAAACAACGTGTCGCCCTGATAGACGGGGGTTCCGTCTCTCAGGCTGCGCACGTCGCGAATAAACGATTGGATCAAGCGCCAGATCACCAGCGCAAAGCCCACCGGCACCGCTAGCAGGAACCATACCTTCGAAACGCGCAGGCCTTCGGTCACAGAGCCAAAGGTGGCGGAGACGTGAACTGTCTCGAACGAGGTGTAGAAGGCGACAATGGCAACCAGAAACATCACCAGATCGCCGAAAATATAAAGAACCGCCTTGGGTCGCGGCGACAAGTAGTGCATCGCCACATCAATACGGATGTGCGCGCGTTCCTTTACGGCCGCAGCCGCGCCAATCCACGCCAGATAGATGAACGAATACCGCACCATCTCCTCGCCCCAGATTGAAGAGTAAGAAAACACTTCGCGACGGAGCACTTCGACCGCCATCGTGGCGACAAGCATTGTGTAGAAGGTCAGCAGCAGCCAACGCTCCGCATCTCGGTCTATTCGGCGTAAAAGGTCCATAACTAATCCCGTCCCGTCAGCGAGCACTCCGGTAGAGACAAGTGCAAAAGGCACAAGCAACCGGTGACGCATTTTGAAAATTGGCAAAGGGTCTGACGGGCGCTCGGGCGCGTCCGTCAGAAGTCTTATGTCGAGAGCTTAGGCATCGTGGACGTAGTATTTGCCCTGCGTGCCAGCGGCTTCTTCCATCTTGGCGAAGTTGTCCATGGAACCGGCCAGCTCAGTCTTGAAGCTGTCCCATTCGGCCAACTGGTAGCCGCCTGCCGCTTTCCACTCGCCCAACTGGTCTTCTGACAAGCGATGGAATTCAACGCCGGACTTAGACAGCTCTGCCATCGCATAGGCCCGCGCAGAAGGTACTTTAGCAAGGTTCTGGTGCGCTGTCATCTCGGAGGCGAACATGATGCCCTCCTGAATGTCGGCTGGCATGGAATTGAACCACTCAAGGTTACAGGAGTAAACTTGGCTATCCGGTACGGCCTGCGTGAAGGTCACGTGGGACAGGATATCCTTGAAACCAAAGACATAAAGTGCGCCAACGGAGGGATCGAGTGCGTCTGCAACACCCTGCTTGATCGCCGATGGTGTCTCACCCCATGCAACGGGCGTGGGGTTCGCACCGACCATGCGGTAGTACTGTTGCAGCATCTTGGAGCCCGGTACGCGGAACTTGATGCCTTGCATGTCGGAGGGGGACAGAATCGGACCTGCACCGCCTGCACGGACCGCGACAACGCGCGGGTCGATGTTGACATAGAACAGCGCCTTAAAGCCTGCCGCTTCCACTTTGGGGTGGATTTCCGCGTTCCAGTAGTCTGAGTTCACGAGGTTGGTGAAGCGCTGGTTCGAGCCGCACAGATACGGCATGTTGATCAAATCAATCGCGGAAGCAAAGGGCGCAAAGTTGGAAAGTGAGTGCTGTGCCACCTGAATTGTGCCGCCTTGAACCTTCTGCACAAGGTTGCCGCCTGAACCCAGCTGCCCACCAGGCGCGAGCTTGACGTAAACTTTACCGTTGGTGGCGTTCTGGATGTTTTCCTTGAAGTCGAGCTGCATCAGCGGGTAGCTGCGAGACGCGCCAAGGACATAGGCCGTGGCGATTGTCATCGTGTGCTCTGCGGCCTTCTCACGGTCGCGCTCTTCGTTGGCGGACTGCGCTGCGGCCTCGGACGACCAAAGCATCCCTGCCCCGCCTGCGACCATTGCAGCCGTAAAGCCGCCTGTCGCTGTGAGTTTTAGAAAATTACGGCGCTCGGACGATGCAAGCTCGGTACGGTTGTCTGTCATGAATGTCTCCTCCCGGTGGACATGTCTAGCTGCCGTTTTTATCTTTTCGGTCAGCTTCTATTTGTAAAATGGCGACTACGAACAATATCGTTGCCCCGAACAACACCAGCATTTCCCCAACGTCGCCCAAAAAGGTTGACCCCGTAAAAGCACCCAACGCGACGTTACCAAAGTAGATCGCAAAGACGATTATTGACGCTGCTAGGAACATGGTGAACCTCCCGATTGGTTATGTTCTGTTTTCGAGTGTAAGCGCTTGCATACGACAAATGCAAGCGCTTACATTTATTTCTTATAGGCCACGGTTTTTAAATTATTTTCCATCCCACCGGAGTGTGATACTGCAAATATGAAAGAGGCATTTGACTCCCATGCGCACCGGCCGTTCCACACCTACCCTTGATGATGTCGCCAAGAAAGCAGGCGTATCGACTGCGACTGTTTCGCGGTGTCTCAACACGCCGGAGCGGGTTGTGAAGACCACCCGCGCCCGTGTGCTCAAGGCCGTGGAAATGCTCGGATATACTCCAAATTTCGGCGCGCGCGTGATGGCTGCCAAGCGGACGTTCACCATTGGCGCGATCATTCCGACGATGGAAAACGCTATCTTTGCCCGCGGATTACAAGCGTTTCAGGAAGAACTGCACAGACGCGGGTACACACTGCTTGTCTCCAGCACTGCCTATGATCCCAAGATCGAGGAAGAGCAGATTCGCGCGCTGGTGGCGCGGGGCGCGGACGGCTTGCTGCTCATCGGATATGATCGCAATCCCACCCTCTACCGCTATCTTGAGCGGCAAGCGGTTCCTGCCCTCATCGCATGGGCCTATGCCCCAGACGTGGCCCAACCGGCCATAGGTTTTGATAACCGCGCCTCTATGAGGCTGCTGGCAGAAGAAGTGCTGAAACAAGGTCACCGCAAGTTTGGCGTGATCTCCGGTGTGCTTAAAGGCAATGACCGGGCCAAAGATCGTTTATCAGGAATTGAGGATGCTCTGCGCGCCCATGGCCTGCCCCTCGACATCCTTTCGGTGATTGAGACGCCATACGGATTTGAGAACGGGGATGTCGCAATGCGCACCGTCATGCAGTCGGACCCGTCTCCTACAGTGGTGATGTGCGGCAATGACGTTTTGGCAGCTGGCGCGCTGCGCGGTGCAAAAGCGCTCGGGATGCGCGTGCCGCAGGATGTATCGGTCACTGGCTTTGACGATATCGAGCTTGCCCGCATCGTGACGCCAACACTCACCACCGTCCATGTGCCGCACCGTGAAATGGGCACAAAAGCCGCAACCGCTCTGATCGCATTGGTTGAGGGCGCGGAACCAGACCGTCCGACACAGTTGCAAATAAACCTGCAACTGCGCGAATCCCTTGGGCCAGTCGCCAATACCTAAACACCATAGCGCCCTCTTTCAGCGCCTTCCTCTACGCGTCGCGCGAAAGGGCACAGTGCTTTAGGGTCGTGACAAATGCTGCGGCATTGGTCAGGCTCACGCGAAACCGACCACCGGAGCAGAACACATGCATATTCTAGTCGCGGGCGCGGGGATCGTCGGCATCTCCACCGCCATCTGGCTGCAGCGCGCAGGGCATAGCGTTACAGTAGTGGACCGGGCTGGTCCTGCTTCCGGCACCAGCCATGGCAACGCAGGCGTCTTGGCCGCTGGCGCGGTTGTGCCTGTCACCACGCCCGGTCTGGCGTTCAAAGCGCCGGGGATGCTCCTGGACCGCGATGCGCCTCTATTTTTGCGCTGGTCCTATCTCCCGCGCCTACTCCCCTTCCTGCGCAAATACCTCTCTTACGGCACTGATGCCCATGTGGATCACTACGCCAAATCCATGTCCGCTCTACTGCACGACACCGTCGAGCAGCATCAGGCACTGGCCGCAGACACGCCCGCCGCGCAGTTTATCAGCACAGAAGACTACTGTTTCGGCTATGCCACCCGCGCAGATTATGAGGCCGACAGCTATGGCTGGAGCAAACGCGACGCGCAGGGCGTGCGATACGAGGTGATCAGCGGAGCAGAATACACCGCCTATGACCCAATCTTCGGCGACGCTTTTGAGACTGTTGTGCGCTGCAAGAACCATGGCCGCATCAGCGATCCGGGTGCATATGTCTGCGCGCTAGCCGATCACTTTGTCAGTGAGGGCGGGACCCTCCAGATCACCGCGATCAACGATATCGAGATGCAGGACGGTGCCGTCAGCGCGCTGATAACAGATGACGGCCCCCTCACCGCCGATAGAATCGTCTTTGCCATGGGGCCATGGTCGCGCGAGATTGCGCACAAGCTGGGCGTGATGGTCCCGTTCGAGAGTGAGCGTGGATACCATATCGAACTGACCGCCCCCTCCGCGATGCCGCGTGCGCCGATGATGGTCGCCTCAGGCAAATTCGTGCTCACCCCGATGCAGGGCCGTCTGCGCGCAGCTGGTGTGATAGAGTTTGGCGGGCTGGACGCCCCTGCATCGCGCGCCCCACTTGATATGCTACGTCGGCAAGTGAAAAAGCTGCTCCCCGATCTGGAGTATGGCGATGTTGTCGAATGGATGGGCCATCGTCCTGCGCCCGCCGACAGCCTGCCGCTCATTGGCGCGAATGATACGGGTGGTCTCAGCTACAGCGCTTTTGGCCACCAGCATGTCGGATTGACAGGCGGGCCAAAAACGGGTCGGATGATTGCGGAGTTAATTAGTGGACGCGCTCCGAACATGGATATGCGCGCTTTCGACCCCTCAAAATATAGAACCTAATGGCCGTTAGAGCCTCAACCAACCGGGAGACTACCGTGAACACATTTGCAAAACTGGCCTGCACCGCAGCCGCAACAGCCCTGATCGCAGGGGCCGCCATGGCCGACGGCCACGCGCAAAAATGGGACATGCCCATGGCCTATGCAGCCACCAACTTTCACTCTGAGCAAGGCGTTGTTTTCGCTGACAAAGTCCGTGAATACACTGGTGGCGCAATCGACATTACGGTCCACCCCGGTGGTTCGCTCTTTGGCGGCGGTGACATCAAACGTGCTGTGCAAACCGGTCAGGTCAACATCGGTGAGCGCTTCATGTCCGCCCACGCAAACGAGGCACCATTGCTCGGCTGGGACAACCTGCCCTTCTTGGCCACCACATACGCCGATAACGCAAAGCTATGGGAAGCGGCCAAAGGCCCTGTGAACGCACAGCTTGCCGATCTGAATATGGTGACGCTCTACTCCTGCGCATGGCCGGGTCAAGGTTTCTACTTCGCCAAGGAGGTGAACTCCTCCGCCGACACCCAAGGCGTGAAATTCCGCTCCTATAATTCCGCCACTGCCACCTTCGCAGAAGAGCTGGGCATGATCCCCGTCCAGATCGAAGCGGCAGAATTGGCCCAAGCCCTGGCAACAGGCGTTGCGTCCTCGTTCATCTCATCCGGCTCCACCGGCTATGACCAGAAGGTCTGGGAGCATCTGAGCCACTACTACAAAGTCAACGCATGGCTACCGCGCAACTACGTCGTTGCGAACAAGCAGGCGTGGGACGGGCTGGACGCCGAGGTCCAAGCGGGTGTGATGAAAGCCGCTGACGAGACCGCCGCAGCATGTAACGCAAAATCCGAAGAGCTGGCCGATTTCTACTTCGCCGAGCTTGAGAAAAACGGCATGACTGTGACCGATGCCTCCCCAGAGTTCCTCGCCGAGTTGGAAGTGATTGGTGCCAAGATGACAGCCGAATGGCTGGCGACTGCAGGTGCCGATGGCCAAGCGATCATCGACGCTTACGCAGCAATGAAGTAAGCAAATCTACGCGCCCTGCTATGTTGCGGGGCGCGCATTTATCCAAGGAATTCAAACATGCGCGACTGGTCGCCAGTGCTGGGCTTGCCCTTGTGGGTATGGCTGTTTGTTCTGCCTCTCCTCTTTGGGGTATTATGCTTTTTCGCAAAAGAACCGTTGGAGCGGCGCATGCGCCCTGTCTGGCGCTTTCTTGACGGCGTCTATTTCGCCTCAGGTGCGATCGCTGCGTTTTTCATGTGCACCATTCTGCTGCTGATCGTTGCCCAGATGGTCGCCCGCTGGACCGGTGTCGCACTCCCCGGCACCACCGAATTTGCAGGCTATGCCATGGCCGCAACCTCCTTCTTCGCGCTCAGTCATGCGCTCACCCGCGGCGCGCACATTCGGGTCTCGATTGTGCTGAACTGGAATCGTTTCACGTCGCGCTGGCTTGATATCTTTGCCGTCACTGGGGCGGCGATCATCGCCACCTACTTCGCGCGCTTTGCGGTCAAGACGACGGCGCTTTCAGAAATGCTGAATGATCGCACGCAGGGGCAGGATAAAATCCCTGAGTGGGTTGTCACGGTGCTTTCCCTGCCCGCCACACCTATCGGCGAATGGGGAAATGCAATGGATACAACCTCATCCGAGCTGGTCTTTACACCCGTCTGGGTCCCGCAGCTGGCCATGTCAGCAGGGGCGATCCTGCTGGCGATTGCACTTTGGGACACGCTTTATCGCACTATTATCACGGGCAAGAACCCCATCGTATCGGAGGGCGTAGAATGATCGAAGCCTATGCAACCGTTGTCTTTCTTTGTGTCCTCTTTGGCCTCCTAGCGTCGTCGATCTGGATCGGCCTCGCCCTGATGGGCGTGGCATGGGTCGGCCTTGAGCTGTTCACCACCCGCCCCGCCGGGGACGCGATGATCACGACCATCTGGACGTCGAGCAGCTCTTGGACGCTAACCGCGCTGCCGCTGTTCATCTGGATGGGTGAAATCCTGTACCGAACACGCCTGTCCCAAGACATGTTTCGCGGGTTGGCCCCGTGGATGCGCTGGCTGCCCGGTGGGTTGCTGCACACCAACATCGCGGGCTGCACGATTTTTGCCGCCGTCTCGGGCTCCTCCGCAGCGACCCTGACCACTGTAGGCAAGATGAGCATCCCTGAGCTGCGCAAACGCGGCTACCCTGAATATATGATCATCGGCACACTTGCGGGGGCTGCGACGCTGGGCCTGATGATTCCGCCCTCGCTCACCCTCATCGTCTATGGCGTGTCCATCAACGAGAGCATCATCAAACTCTTTATGGCAGGCATCATCCCCGGTCTGGTCCTTGCCTCACTGTTTATGGGCTATATCGCCGTTTGGCACTTTGTCCGCCCCGACCAGCGTCCACCGCCAGAGCCGTCGATGTCGCTGGGCAAAATGCTCGCCGAAAGCCGCTTTCTGGTGCCTGTCCTGCTGCTGGTCTTTGCCGTCATCGGCTCGATGTACTTCGGCTGGGCCACCGCGACAGAGGCCGCCGCTGTGGGCGTGCTTGGCTCGCTAACCCTCGCGCTGTTCCAAGGATCGCTCAGCTTCAACACCTTCCTAGAAAGCCTGATGGGCGCCACCCGCACGTCCGCCATGATCGCGCTGATCCTGATGGGCGCCGCTTTCTTGTCTCTTTCAATGGGGTTTACGGGATTGCCTCGTGCGCTGGCCGCGTGGATCGATGAACTGAACCTATCGCCCATCGTTCTCATTGCCGCCCTGACGGTGTTCTACATCATCCTCGGCATGTTCCTCGACGGTATTTCCTCCGTGGTCCTCACCATGGCGATTGTCGAGCCGATGATCCGCCAAGCAGGGATCGACGTGATCTGGTTCGGTATCTTCATCGTTGTGGTGGTCGAAATGGCGCAGGTCACGCCCCCCATCGGGTTCAACCTGTTCGTGCTCCAAGGCATGACGAAGCACGAGATTTCCTACATCTCCAAGGTCGCTCTGCCTATGGTCGGCCTGATGCTGTTGATGGTGATCATCCTTGTGATCTTCCCCGAGCTGGCCACATGGCTGCCCGATAAAATAAGCGCTAACCAAGTCCGACAATAACTTCATGATCCCACGCGTCACGGTCCTGCAACTCGACACTCATTTCCCCCGCATCGCGGGGGATGTGGGCGCGCCTGAAAGCTATGCGCGCGCGCCCCAGATCATCCGTGTAAAAGGGGCATCTGTGGCGCGGATTGTCACAAGCAGACCGCAAGACATTGATATTGCACCCTTTGAGGAAGCACTAACACAGGCCAAAGGTGATATCATCGTCACCTCCTGCGGATTCTTGTCCTATTGGCAGGACCACCTTTCGGCGATGACGGACCGCCCCTTTATCAGTTCGGCGCTGACTGCGTTAGACACCGCAGAGCTGATGCTCCCGCCTGATGCGCTCCGTATCCTGACATTCGATGCAAGCTCGTTGACTGCTGCGCATCTGGGTCGACACCCCCAGTACGCCACCAGCATTTTGGGCCTCCCCCCCGTTCATCACCTCAGACAGGTGATAGGCGGGAACCTCACTCATTTGGATCATGCCAAAGCGTCAGCTGAGATCACAACTCTGCTCACCGAAACGAAGTCGCGAGCGCATCGCCATATTTTACTGGAATGCACCAATCTGCCGCCCTACCGCGCCGCGATTACCGCGGCCACAGGATTGCCCGTCACAGACATCCTGACCTGCATTGAAGCGCGTTGCCCCGGCGCCATCGCACCACAGTTTAGTTGATCGGAAACCGCTTGAGGCACACCGGCGCGTTGCGCTGATAGTCTCTCAGCGTGGCATCCACATCGCGGCGGTCACGCATCACTTCCATGGCGCGCTTTTTCTCGGTCCAGGTGCCACTCACATGGCGCTCAAGGAACAGCACGGATATCCCGATCAGCACATCCTTTTCCGGCTCACCCATCAGCCCTGCCCCATTGAGCGTTACCCCCGTCATGGCCATCATATTGGCACACCGGATTGCAGCCGCTTCATCGCCCTCATACACGCGCTGACCCGCAGCGGCACTTGTAGCAACCAGTGCAAAAATCAGGGCCAGAACCCGCATCAAAACGCCTTGAAGGTCATGGTGGTGAGCGATCGCTCGATCCCGTCGATGTCGAGCAGGTTGTCATTGATATAGACGCCAACATCTTGCCCGCTGGGGATATAGAGTTTCATCATCAAATCATAATCACCGGAGGTCGAATACAGCTCCGAGTGGATCTCGCGCAGGGTGATTGCTTCGGCCACCTTATAGGTTGTTCCCGGACGGCATCTGATTTGGATAAAAACACATGTACTCACGGGGCGGCTCCTGTTGTGATGTGGGCATAAGCTGGCACGAAGGTCCAACCGCTGCAATCCCTCATCGCCCCTTGGCGCGCGGCGCGGCGGTGTTATAAGGGCACAAACGCGTCAACGGAGGCCCCCATGCGCAAGGCTAGCATCACCCGCACCACCGCCGAGACGAATATCAGCGTCGAGATTAACCTTGATGGTACAGGTATTTACGACAACAAAACCGGCGTGGGCTTCTTTGACCATATGCTCGACCAGTTGTCGCGCCACGCACTCATCGACATGACCGTCCGCTGCACCGGCGATCTGCACATCGACGATCACCACACCGTCGAGGATGTGGGCATCGCGTTGGGCCAAGCATTGACACAGGCCGTGGGCGACAAACGCGGTATCGTGCGCTATGGCGCCTGCCTGTTGCCGATGGATGATGCGCTGGTGCGTGCAGCGCTTGATCTCTCCGCTCGCCCATTCCTTGTGTGGAACGTTGATTTGCCGACCGCAAAGATCGGCACATTCGACACTGAGTTGGTGCGTGAGTTCTTCCAAGCCTTTGCCACCCATGGCGGCATCACCCTGCACGTGGACCAACTGCACGGCATCAACAGCCACCACATCGCCGAAGCTGCGTTCAAGGCCGTCGCCCGCGCGCTGCGCGACGCACTGGAAAGCGATCCGCGTAAATCGGATGCGATCCCCTCCACCAAAGGCATGCTGTAAATGCTCACCGCGATCATCGACTACGAGAGTGGCAATCTCCACTCCGCGCACAAGGCGTTTGAACGCATGGCGCGCGAGGCGGATGCTGGCGACGTCACGGTCACGGCCGACGCGGATGTCATTGCCCGCGCCGACCGCATTGTACTGCCCGGTGACGGTGCGTTTCCTGCCTGCATGGCAGCCCTCAAAGGAAAAAGCGGCATTTTCGCCGCCATGTGTGAGGCTGTGGAGGATAGGGGTCGTCCCTTCCTCGGCATCTGTGTCGGGATGCAGCTGATGGCCACGTGGGGTCGGGAGTATGAAGACACGAAGGGCCTTGATTGGGTCGCAGGCGAAGTCACCCGCATCACGCCGACTGACAAGACGCTAAAAGTCCCGCACATGGGCTGGAACGATCTGATCATCGATGCGCCGCACGCCGTGTTCGACGGGATCAAGACCGGCGATCACACCTATTTCGTGCACAGCTATCACATGGCCGTCACCGACCCCGCCCAGCGCCTAGCACATGTGGATTACGCCAGTGATGTCACCGCTGTGATTGGCCGCGACAACATGGTCGGCATGCAATTCCACCCTGAGAAGAGCCAAGCAACCGGCCTGCGGATGATTACCAACTTTCTTAAGTGGAAGCCTTAACGCACCCGCCGCCTGACGACCTTGCGGCATTGATCGCCGTTACAGTTTTCAAAGCGCATAAGATTGCCATCCACCCGCATCCGTGCCGCAGCAGCACGAAAACAGGCGCAAGTGATTTATACACCCACGCCTGTCATTCTTGTTATGTTATTTTTGCCTGGCTCTGGACCGCCAAGGCAAAAATGCCGTGGCTTTAGTTCACGCGGCTCCA
>CBDTVN010000080.1:0-12719 GCA_965364195.1 uncultured Sulfitobacter sp.
AATGTCCAAGGTCTGAAAGGCCCGTTCGGCTGTCTCAACCGTGCACGCTATGGCATCTCGTGGGGTGTTATGGGCTCGGCCGAGTTCTGCATGCACGCCGCACGTCAGTACGGTTTGGACCGTCACCAGTTCAACAAACCTCTGGCGCAAACCCAGCTGTTCCAGAAGAAACTGGCTGATATGATGACTGAAATCAGCCTTGGACTGCAGGCTTCCCTGCAAGTGGGCCGTCTGATGGATGACGCCAATGCCGCGCCCGAAATGATCTCGATCATCAAGCGCAACAATTGCGGCAAGGCGCTGGAAATCGCGCGTCACGCCCGCGATATGCACGGCGGCAACGGTATTTCTGGTGATTATCAGGTCATGCGCCACATGATGAACCTCGAGACGGTCAACACCTATGAGGGTACGCATGATGTGCACGCGTTGATCCTTGGTCGTGCGATCACAGGGCTGCAAGCGTTCTATTGATCGACTGCTGACGTCCTGAAATTTGAAAAGCCCGCGCAGATGATGCGCGGGCTTTTTGCGTGGTGGGCCTAGTCCCGCGGGGCAGGCGCGCCACCTTCAAAATTATTCCCGTTCACATAGTCACAAGGCTCTTCACGCATTTCCAGATGCAGGCCATCGCCCGTGTAGGGATGCGCACGTGCCAGCGCTTCGTCCACGTCGATCCCCAAGCCGGGGGCAGTTGGGGCAACGACAAAGCCGTCTTCGACGCGAATACTGCCCTTGATCAACTGGTCATGAAATGGCGTCTCGATGGTCTCGGCCATGAGCAGGTTCGGGATGCTGACCGCCAGATGGATGTTGGCGGCCCATTCCACGGGTCCGGCATAGAGATGTGGCGCCATCTGCGCGTTATAGACCTCGGCCATGGCCGCAACCTTCTTCATCTCCCAAATGCCGCCCGCGCGGCCCAAGGCAGGCTGTAGTATAGTTGCCGCGCCGCTGCGCAGAACGGGCGCAAACTCGGCTTTGGTCGTCAGGCGCTCACCAGTTGCAATCGGGATGCGCACAGCGCCAGCTACTTTGGCCATTTCGGCCACATTATCCGGCGGAATAGGCTCTTCATACCACAGCGGGCTATAGGGCTCCAACGCTTGGCCCAGACGGATCGCACCCGCAGTCGTAAACTGCCCATGGGTGCCAAACAAAAGGTCCGCACGGTCCCCTACCGCCTCACGGATCGCCTTACAAAACGCCACAGACTGCGAAATATCACTCATCGCGGGCATATGCCCGCCGCGCCGCGTGTAGGGGCCAGCAGGGTCAAACTTCACCGCCGTATAGCCGCGGTTTACCGCATCCAATGCACTTTCTGCCGCCATCTCGGGCGAGGACCAGAACGTCCCGAGATCATGGTGTGGCAAAGGATAAAGATAGGTGTAGGCCCGCACGCGTGCATTCATCACGCCGCCGAGCAGCGCATAGACGGGCCGCTCCCGCGCTTTGCCCAGAATATCCCAACACGCAATCTCAAGCCCCGAAAATGCGCCCATCACTGTCAGATCAGGCCGCTGGGTAAAGCCGGAGGAATAGGCCCGCCGGAACATCATTTCGACATTCTCGGGGTTCTCGCCGGCCATATGGCGTGCAAATACATCCTCGATCACGGCGCGCATGGCGTCCGGCCCAACGGTGGAAGCATAACACTCCCCCCAGCCGACAATCCCGCAGCCCGTTGTGACCTTGACCAGTATCCAATACCGACCGCCCCAACCGGGTGCTGGCGGTGCCGTGACAATAACGTCCAAATCCTTCAACTGCATCGCGTCACCCCATCACAAATTCAATCCCGTAGGTGCATTGCGCACCTGCGCATATGTTTTCCGCTTACCGATCAAACAGGATCACATTGCGGCGGGCGGAACCTGTTTTGGTGTCCGCAATCGCTTCATTGATCTGTCCCAGTTCCCAGCGCCCCGAAATCAGCTCATCCAGCTTCAGTCGACCTTGGGAATAGAGGTCCACCATCCACGGAATGTCCCGCTGGATCACCACATCGCCCATTTTGGAGCCGACCATCCCTTGCCCGACAGCGGCCAACATGACAGGCTCATAACTCGACATTTCACCGGAGTGCGGCATGCCAACCATCACCACCTTGCCTCCATAGGCGAGGTATTTTGGCGCCGTGTCATAGGCAGGGATCGCGCCAACAGTCACAATCACCGCGTCGGCACCCCGACCGATGGCGCGCTTGGCTTCTGACCATGGCTTTGCACCAGAGGCGAGCACACCGTCGGTTGCGCCGAACTCACGGGCGATCGCCAGCTTCTCTTCGGACATATCAACCGCGACGATGCGCCGTGCGCCCGCAATCCGCGCGCCTTGGATCGCGTTGAGGCCGACCCCGCCTGCGCCAATCACGACCACATCCTGACCTGCGCGCAGACCGGCCGCGTTGACGACAGCGCCGACACCCGTGATCACACCGCAAGCGATCAACGCCGCACATTCCTTCGGGATGTCCTCACTGATTTTCACCACTTGGCGCTGATCCACAACCACAGCTTCGGCAAAGGCACCACAGGCCATTGCCTGATGCAGTTTGCCGCCGTCCGCTGTTTTGATCGGACCGTGATCACCGTCATAGGGCGTGCTGCACAGTGTCGGCACACCTCCTGCACACGAAGGGCAAGTCCCACAGGAGCGGATGAGCGTGACGATTACGCTGTCGCCCACGGCAAGGCCGTTCACACCGCCACCCACGGCGGCGATCTTGCCTGCCGCTTCATGGCCGTATACCGCAGGAAGCGATCCGCCCCACGCTCCTTCGGCAAAGGAGATGTCGGAATGGCAAATCGCGACCGCATCCAGCGTGACTTCGATTTCGCCCGCTTCTGGGGCGCGCAGGCTGATTTCCTCAACGCGCAATGGTGCGCCAAATTCATGGCAAACGGCGGCTTTGATCTTTTTCATGGTCTATCCTTCTTCGTGTCACCAAAGAGGTTTGCGCAGATATTGCGCGTGAACAAGCCCTATTGCGCAGCACTTAAACAACGTTGCGTCAGCTGCCGCGCCGTGTCCCGATGAGAAGGGCAGCCAAGCCAAGTGTGCTCAGCGTCGCAGCAAGCAAGAATGGCGCGCCGGGCAGATAAATCGGGGCGTCCGCATCTGTGAATCGCGCAAACGTATAGGTCATCACCAGTGGCGACAGGATCATCGCGAGCGCGGAGGCCGACGTGAGCGCACCTTGCAACTCCCCTTGGGCATCGTCGGCCACGCGGGCAGACATAATGCCTTGCAGGGCAGGCGGAATAATCCCACCGAATGCGGCAATAGGTGTCAGCAGAAGGACCCATGTGCTTGACGTAATGACAGCAATGGAAATGAGGCTTGCTATGCTGAACAGATGACCCGCGATCACGGTGCCGCGTTCCCCCAGCGCTTTGAGGACCGGACGGATAAGCCCCCCTTGGATCATCGCCATCGCAACGCCGAACAGGGCCAGTGACAGGCCGATGGTCGCGGGAGTCCAGTCAAAGCGTTCTTTACCGAAGTAGGACCAGACGGCGGGATAGACTGCAAAACCAACGTGATAGATGAAGTAAACCAGCAGCAGCGGGGTCACACCGGGCAATCGCCCCAGCGAGCGCAGCGCGCCCAGCGGATTGGCCCGCCGCCAGTTGAACGCGCGGCGGTTGGCATCGGTCACGGTCTCTTTGAGCACGACCCAGCCAAGCACTGCATTGCTTGCGGCCAGCCCTGCAGCCACCCAAAACGGCGCGCGGGTGCCATATTCGGCAAGCAGTCCGCCCAAAAGCGGCCCAAGCACAAACCCTGCACCAAAAGCGGCACCTACAAGACCAAAACGCGCGGCCCGTTCATGCGGGGCAGAGATGTCAGCCATGTATGCAGTGGCCGTCGACTGTGTCGCCGCTGTAATTCCGCCAATCACGCGGCCCAGCAGCAGCACCCAAAGCGCGCTTGTCAGCGCCATCAGCACATAGTCAAACGCCATAACGACAAGGGCGATCAGTAGCACAGGTCTGCGGCCAAAGCGGTCAGATAGCCCGCCCATGACCGGACCGAACAGAAACTGCATCACGGCAAACGTGGTTGATAGAATACCACCCCAAATCGCCGCCTCCGCCAGAGTTCCGCCGCCCACTTCCTGAATGAGGTCGGGCATCACGGGGATGATCAGGCCAATGCCCATGGCATCAATCATCACCGTGAGCATGATAAATATGATTGGCAGACGCGAGATTTTACAGTGCCTTGGCTCTTGCAACGAATGCTCGCGCATCAAGGGGGGCGAGGCCAAGCGATTGTGCAGCATCAAACAGACCCGTCGGCAAATCAGGGTAGGCCGCTCGGGCAATATCCTCCAGCTCGACGCCTTCCTCTTGCGCCTGACGGCACAGAGATTTGGTTACGGTTTGCGCTTGTGGCCGCTGCATCGTGTCGGCGAGGGCAAAGCTCAGTGCTTCGGCGTGGATCAACCCCAAACCGTCTTCCAACGTCTCGGCCATTTTGCCCGTGTTCGGTGTCATGCTGCTGCTCAAGGCTTTGGCGTGTTGCAAGGCACAAGCGGAGACAAGTGCGATCTGGGGCAGGATCATCCATTCGGCAAACCACGCGGCTCCGTCGCGCTGGTGCAGGTGTTGCGTGGCGGGTGCAAGCGCTGTGCGCAGTCCAGTCATTTGGTGCCCGAGCGCTTGGAGCGCCGAGGGGCCCACAGGATTTTGCTTTTGCGGCATGGTCGAGGATGCGCCTGTAGCGCCGAGCGTTACTTCGCCGACTTCACTTCCGGTGAGGGCAATTAACGTAGCTCCCATACGCGAGAGTACGGAGACCACTTGCGCCAGCCAATCTGCAATGCGCAAGATCGGGCCGCGGTCCACGTGCCAACTGCGCGCAGGATCGTTCAGTCCCAATCCTTTAGCGAGTGCTGTGCGGGTTTGTGCAGCATCTGGTCCGAGGGCGGAGGAGGTTCCCGCCGCACCGGAAAGGGAAACGAGTAGAGATGAAGATCGCAGAGCAGGGAGCGCATCAAGCAGATCACACAATGCGTGGCCCCAGTCTGCGATCACCGCACCCCAACTGGTTGGCGTGGCTTGCTGCCCATAAGTACGCGCAGCCATCGGTGTTGCGGCGTGTTTTCCTGCTTGAAGCGCTAAGGCGCTGATGATCGCGCGCAGGTCAGTCTCGGCCAGCAACAACAACTGGCGCAGGCGCAGCATCAATCCCGTGTCGATAATATCCTGTGACGTAGCCCCCCAATGCACAAATTGCGCGTGTTCGGGTGCGTTCATTTCGGCGCGAAAAGCGGCGACAAGGCCGGGCACGCTCACGCCGTTCTCTCCGGTTGCCTTGGCAATTGCACCGGGGTCGATCTGGATTTCCATGGTCGCGCGTTGGATCGCTTTCGCACTTAGTTCGGGGATCACCCCTTGGGCGCCTTGGGCCTGTGCCAACGCGCCCTCCACCAACAACATCGCGCGAATGGCGGCAGTGTCGGAGAAAAGGCGCCCAGCTTCGCCTGTGGGGAACAGATGTGCATAAAGGGGGCTGTCAAAAACGGATGCGGCCATCGGGTGTCTCTCTTATGGGGGCGGTCTGGCTTGTGGTGTCGATCTGGCGCAGGCGTCAGATATGGCCCACGCTTTTCAAAAAGTCGGTCAGGACCTGCGCATATTCCTCTGGCTGCTCGACGCAAGGCAGGTGGCCTGCGCGTCGGATCAAATGGAACTGGGAGCCAGGGATGAGGTCGGTCGTCTCGCGCACAAGATCAGGCGGGGTTGAGCCATCTTCAGATCCTGCAATGCCCAGCGTGGGCAGGCGGAGGTTGCTGGTGGTGGTGTAGAAATCCGTGCCTGAGATCGCGGCAGAGCAGCCAGCGTAGCCGTTACCTGCCTGTTGCACCAACATGTTACGCCACAACTCCAACTCTGGCGTATTGCGGAAGCCTTCGGAGAACCACCGCTCCATCACCGCATCGGCAAGGCTTTCGACGCCGTTCGCATGGACGGCCGCGATACGTTCATCCCAAAGGGCGGGGTTGCCGATTTTGGCAGCTGTGTTGCTCAGCACCATGGCGCGGATCAAGTCGAGGCGTTTCGCAGCGAGCCCTTGGGCAATCATGCCGCCGATGCTAAGGCCGACAAACACACACTCCTTGACTGCCAAGTGATCTAGCAGGCGCTCACAATCGGTGATCAGCGATCCCATGGAATAAGGACCACTTGGCACTGTGGAGAGGCCATGCCCGCGTTTGTCCCAGCGAATGAGGCGCAGACCTTTTGGAAGCAACGGCAGGATAGGGTCCCACAGGCGCATGTCAGTGCCCAGTGAGTTGGCAAAAACGACCGTCGGTCCATCCGCAGGGCCATCCACGCGGTAATGTATCCGTACATCTCCGGCATCAAACAGATTCATGAAATCTCTCCCTTTAGGATCATGTGCGCCATAATCTGACCGTGGTCAGAGGCGAGCTTGTTGTAGGGGGCCTCGGGGTGGCTGCCGTCGGTCAAATGGTCATTGAGCACGCTGAAATATTCCATCTCACCAATATTGTCTGCATAGTCGGGCAAGAAGTGCCGCGACATGTAAATCTGGTCAATGCTCTCGTATACGCCGCCAAAGGCTGCGGTAAAGACCATGTCGCGCAAAGATTTGCGCACAAACAGCCTCTCGGCGGCATGCAGGCGCACGGCCTCGATATCTTCGGTGATTTGGGTGGCTTCGGCCTCTGAATAGCGGTCGCCGCGATGCTCGGCGTCATGGCGCAGCATCCATTGGTAGTTCTTGAACGGATGCTCGCCGCTGACGATCTCGGAGCTGACAGCGTTCTCTGCATCGTTGAAATCGCCAAGTACCATCACCGGATTGCCTGCGTGTAATTCTTGCACGATCGCGCCGCGCAAAACCCATGCCTCTGCCATGCGGCGCATCGCGGCACGCGCGGACCCCAGCGCGCGGCCCACAGGATCGTATTGCGTCAGGTCCACCTCGGGGGCATGGCCCCCATCTGCGGGGCGGATGAACTCTCCCAGCTTGGATTTGAAGTGACAGTTGAAGACTGTGATGACGTGGCCGCCCACAGGAATGCGGACCTTCAGGATCGGTCGGCTGAGGCGCGAGATGCGAAAGAATCCGCCATCCTCGCCCCCGTCCGAAAAGGGGATGTCCAGCGGTTGGCTCAAATCCTGAATGATCTCGGGCTCGCCCTCAAAGCCAAAGCGCGACAGGATCGCAACGCCGGGGCGGCGGTGGCCTGCGTCGCCGTCATTCAGGTTGGGGGCAAAGGCGATTTCCGCCTTGCGGTAGTTGCCATAGGCCAGCTTGTCGAAAATCGCGCGCTTGCGGTAGCGTTTGGACCCGTCGGGCAGGGAAAACTCGTTCTGCGCTTCGCCATATGTGTCGGCGAGCGTGATCACATCGCTCAGGGCTTCTTCGTCAAATACTTCCTGAAAGCCAACGATATCAGCGTCCAATGTGACCATCTGATCGGCCAGCCAGTCACGCTTCCATGCGTATTCTTCGGGGGTGTAGGATTGGAACTGGTAGTATTCCTTGTCTGCCCCGATGAGGTTTTTGACGTTAAAACTGGCAATCGTAAAATTGCTCATAAACGCTCCAACGCTTGGGTAAACATTGTGGGATCGACGTTCCCGCCTGACAGGGTGACGATAACATCATCGCCCTCAATTTCATCACTGCGGAAGAGGGCGGCGGCAAGGGCAGCAGCGCCCCCCGGCTCGACCACCAGTTTAAGGCGCAGGAATGCTGCCGCCATGGCATCCAGTGCTTCATCGTCTGTTATGACGAGGGCAGGACCGCACAGGCGTTTAAGGATCGGAAAGGTCAGATCGCCGGGTTGCTGGGTAATGATTGCGTCACAAATGCTTCCTGATTTGGCGGGGTTGCTTTCTATCTGGCCGGAGCGCAGGGAGCGCGCCACGTCGTCGAAACCTACAGGCTCAGCAGGGCGGACGCGTAGCGTGGGTGCGTCGGCCTCAAGCGCCAATGCGATACCAGAGGTCAGACCGCCGCCGCCGCAACACACGATTACATCCGCGTTCGTGATGCCCATCGCCTTGGCATCCTCGGCAATTTCCAACCCGCAAGTCCCTTGGCCTGCAATCACCTGCGGCTCGTCGAAGGGTTTGATCAGGGTCAGCCCGCGCTCAGTGCTCAGGCGCGCGCCGATTTCGTCGCGGGATTCTGTTTCGCGGTCATAGAGGACAACTTCTGCACCATACGCACGCGTATTGATGATCTTCAGTTGAGGCGCATCTGAGGGCATGACGATTACCGCCGAAGTGCCGTGCATTTTTGCAGCGAGCGCCACGCCCTGTGCATGATTGCCAGAAGAGAACGCAATCACCCCCTTGGAACGGATGTCAGGGTCGAGAGCGCTGAGTGCGCTATAGGCACCGCGAAATTTGAAGCTGCCGGTGTGCTGCAAGCACTCTGGTTTGACCCAGACACGGCGGCCAGCGATCTCGTCAAGGAAGTTTGAGTTGAGCAAAGGCGTGCGGATGGCGTGGCCCTTGATACGCTGGGCAGCGGCGCGGATCATCTCGATATTCATTGCATTGCCGCGATCCATTGGTGCAGGGCGGCAACCGCCTCTGCTTCATCCAGAAACGGGATATGTCCGCGATCAGGCACGCGGGCGAGGATTATATCGGGGCGACGTGTCTGCATCTCCGCCACTGTGTCGGCTGTGAGCAAATTGGAATTCAGACCCCAGATAAGCGCAAGTGGCAGGTCGGTCATCGCATCAAAAAACGGCCAAAGGTCGGGCATCATCTGCTCGCCCGCCGCCAGCACGGCATCGCGCAGGTGCTTGTCATAGGTGATGTGCAGGCCGTCCGTATCTTGGGTATAATGCTTGCGCGCTTCTTCAAGCCAACGGCCTTCGGGCATGTTAGCGAATTCGGGGAAGGCGCTGGCCATGGCGGTGGCGGCTTCTTCATGGGTTTTGGCGGCGGGATTACGCCCGATGTAGTCCTTAATGAACTCGATCCCTTTGGGATCAATTACCGGCCCCACATCATTGAGTGCCACGCCCAGCAGACGGTGCTTTGCGCCCATGGCGAGCCCCATGGCATTCAACCCACCACGCGAAGTGCCAAGGATCGCGGCCTGCTCCAGTTCCAGATGATCCAGAAGTTCGGTCGCATCGCGGCATTCGACGGGGAGGCTATAGTGCTTCCAATCAGGGTCGAATTCCGACTGCCCGCGCCCTCGGTAATCCAGCTTGATCAGGCGTTGGCCGCTCAAGTGTGGCGTTACATAGTCGAAGTCAGCGGTTGTACGTGTCAGTCCTGCAAGGCAGAGAATGGGCAAGCCCGCGCCCTCGTCAGTGTAGTAGAGCTTCAACCCATCGGATGTGGTGAAATATGCCATTATACGCCTGCCAATGCTGGGATGCCCGTGAGATCTTGGAGAGTGTGTGCGGGTTTCCATGGAAGGCGGTCCATCGGGTCACTCCCACGGTTCACCCACGCCGTGGTAAAGCCGTAACCCGTGGCCGCCGCTGCATCCCAACCGTTGGAGGAGACAAACAGGACTTCATCCTTCGCGCAACCGAACTCGGCCCCGACCAGATCATAGACACGGGCGTCAGGTTTGAAAATTCCAACGCTTTGTACCGACAGGAGTGCGTCAAGAACGCCGTCGATGCCCGCGCTGTCGACTGCCCCGCGCAGCATGGCAGGAGAGCCGTTGGAGAGAATACCGGTGTTCAATCCTGCCGTCTTCAGGGCCTGAAGCATTGCAGGAACTTCCTGATATGCCCCCAACTCCCAATAAAGCTGTAACAAGCGCTCGCGCAGCGCACCATCGCCGTGGTGCCCGGTTTTTTCCAGCGCCCAATCGAGACCTTCTTGGGTTACTTGCCAGAAATCGCAATGCGCCCCCGTCACTGCGCGCAACCAGCTGTAGTTGAGCTGCTTTTGGCGCCAATGCTCTGCCAGTTGCGGCCAGTCGTCTTTGATCGCGCCATATTCAGGCTCTGACGCTGCCTGACGGGCGGCGGCAGCCACGTCAAACAAGGTGCCATAAGCGTCAAAAATGCAAGTTGTGATGGGCATGAAAAGCTCCGTATGCTTGGGCCGTTGTTGCACCCACAGTGACATGAGGTGGCCAAGTGGAAAAGGGTGAAATGGGGGTTGCGATTTGGTGCGAGGATTGAGAGTGTATGGCCATCAATTCGGAGCACCTGCGCAGATACGCGGCCTCCCACACCATTCCCTGATCATATTGGAGACGACTTATGGCCGAAGTTAAGGCAGGCGACACCGTACATTTACATTACACTGGCACATTGCTGGATGGCACCACGTTTGACAGCTCCGAGGGCCGCGACCCGTTGGCGTTCGAAGTAGGGTCTGGACAGATCATTCCGGGCCTCGACGTAGCAATCCCCGGCATGACCGTGGGAGAGAAGAAGATTGTTAAAATCGGTGCGGATGATGCTTACGGTCAATCCAATCCTGAAATGCGCCAAGCCGTGCCGCGCGAAGGCATTCCTGCGGACATCCCGCTTGAGGTTGGCCTTCAGTTGCAAATGCAAACACCGGACGGGCAGGCGATGCCTGTGACTATCGTCGAAGTGGACGATGCGACTGTGACACTTGATGCGAACCACCCGCTTGCGGGGAAGGATTTGCAGTTTGATATTGAGCTGGTGAAAATCGACGCGGCCTAAGTGTCGAAGGGAGAGGGGCGCTGCCCCGCCTTTGCCTATTGGCAAAGACTCCCCGGAGTATTTTTAGCCAAATAAGATAGGCGCTGTTTGCGAAATGCAGGCGGCGCCTATCTTATGGACGGGTATAGAGGGTCGGGAACCAGTCGTCGCGCAGGCGTTGGCCCTGTTCCATATTATGGTCTGGAAATGGCGGGGACGTGGGGCCAGGGCGCTGGGTATAACGCGCATCATCGCCGAGCAAGCGCAGCGAGAAAGCGCGGCGCCGAGATTGGGCGGTGTTTCCCCGCGCGCCGTGCAGGATGCCGTAATTAAACGCAACCGCATCGCCCGGCTCCATGTGCCACTCGCGAATGTCCATGGCTTCCGCATCGGGATCGGGGACAGGCATGTAGGGAGCGGGGTCAAAGAAGGGTTCGTTCTTGGCCCATTTGGTCGGAAGGACCGGTTTTTCCCACAGGTGAGATCCTGCGACGCAGCGCAGAGTTGCGTCTGTGACGGGATCGAGAGGGGACCAAAAGCTCACATTTTTCTGGCCCTCAACGAAATAGTAGGGGCCATCCTGGTGCCAAGGGGTCGCCATTGTCGTGCCAGGCTCTTTTACAAGCACGTGATCATGAAACAGCTGTACCGTCTCAGACTGCATAAGGTCAGCGGCAACTTCAGCGGCCGGTGACGTTTCAATGACCTGTTGGAACTCTGTGATGCGCTGCCAGTTGCAATAATCATCGAAGAATAGCCCTCTTTCCCCTGCTTTGTCGTTGTTGGATGCGTAGGGGCCGGGGCTATCCATGTTGTGCGTAATGCCATTGCGCAACGTTTCGACGTGATCTTTGAAGAGACCTCGAATAAGAACAACACCGTCACGCTGGTAGGTGTCGATGTCGGATTGGCTCAGCAATGGGTGGGGCATCAGGGTTTCTTGCGCAATCGGATGACAACATCCACAGATGCAATTTCTGCCCCATCGGGCGCGTCCGGAATTTGTGCGATCACCAATTGATCAGAGGGGGCATCGGTTAGACGCGCCTCGTCCTCCCAAAAGAAATGCGGGTGGTCATGAGTATTGGTGTCGAAATAACTGCGTGAGCCGTCCACGGTAACCTCTTGCAGTAGGCCCGCATCACAAAATGCGCGTAATGTATTGTATACGGTCGCTAAAGAAACGCTATCGGCCCCGTCTTTTGCCGCATCAAACAAGCTTTCCGCGGTGACATGCCGGTGCTGGCCATCGCCCACGAGCAGGGTGGCAAGCGTCAGACGCTGGCGTGTAGGGCGTAGCCCCGCCGTAGCGAGCCATTTTGTTCCGGTTTCCAGCATTGTCTCAGACATGATTGGCCTCTTTGCAAACTGATCTCAATATAAGGGGTGATTTGGGTGATTTTCAATTAAAAATACTGCGACAGATGGGCCATCAGAATTTTGCGGGTCAAATTTGCATGGATTGATGGTGGAAAACCTAACACCGTGCCCCTCTTGCAGGTCTGAGGGCCACGGTGTTAGGTGAAATCCAGTACATTGATGCGCAGGAGAATGAACCATGGCCGATTACCCTACCAGTTTTGACAAAGAAGACCTGCTGAAATGCGCGCGGGGCGACTTGTTTGGCGAGGGCAATGCACAGCTTCCCGCGCCGCCAATGTTGATGATGGACCGGATCACCGAAGTTTCCGGTGATGGTGGTGCACATGGTAAAGGCCACATTGTAGCAGAATTTGATATTACCCCCGACCTTTGGTTTTTTGATTGTCATTTCCCGGGTAATCCGATCATGCCGGGGTGCCTCGGGCTTGACGGTTTGTGGCAGTTGACGGGCTTCAACCTTGGCTGGCGCGGCTGGCAGGGACGCGGTTATGCGCTGGGCGTGGGTGAGGTGAAGCTCACCGGAATGGTGCGCCCTGACCGCAAAATGCTGACCTATAAGATCGACTTTACCAAAGCGATCCAAACCCGCCGCCTGACCATGGGCGTGGCCAGCGGTACGGTCGAGGCCGACGGCGAAGTGATCTATCAGGTGACGGATATGAAAGTTGCGTTGAGCGAGAGTTAA
>CBDTVN010000081.1:0-12650 GCA_965364195.1 uncultured Sulfitobacter sp.
ACCGCATGGCGGCCTGCGTTAAACAAGACTGCCTGCCGCTGGCGGTCGGTTTTGTGCCGCGCCAGACCTGTGGTGAGCTTTAAAATATTGCCTGTCTCGAAATTCGCGCCTTTAACCCCGCGCAAGCGTGGATCATTGGCATCCGGCACACCGTAGACCAGACAGCGGTAGTACCGCTCAACCGTGTGCGCCTCGAACTGCTTGGCCAACCCGTGATGGGCCGCGTCCGATTTCGCCACAACCAGCAGGCCGGAAGTCTCTTTATCAATACGGTGCACAATGCCGGGCCGCTTCATGCCGCCAACGCCTGACAGATCATCACCGCAATGGGCCAGCAGCGCATTCACCAGCGTCCCCGAAGGCGAGCCGGGCGCCGGATGCACAACCATCCCCGCAGGTTTGTTGATCACCACAAGGTCCGCGTCCTCATAGATAATCTCAAGCGGTATGTCCTCGGGCAGGATATGGCTCTCCTGCGCCTCCTCCACATCAATGTCGATTTTGGCGCCCTCGCCCACCACCGCGCGCGGATCGTGCTGGATTTCACCATTCACAAACACGACACCCTGCTCGATCAACTTCATGATCCGCGTGCGCGACAGGTTCGCATCCTCTGGCACATCACGGGCAAGCGCCTTATCAAGGCGCGGCGGGGGCAACTCCCCCAGAATGAATGTAATACGGCGGTGCGACATGGATGATCTTCCCGAACCAACCAACCTGCGCTTTCTGAGGCGCATGGTCACGGTCCTGACAACAGTGATGATTTTGGGCGTGGTAGTCGTTATCGGCCTGCTTGTCACGCGCCTGACACGCGATACCCCCTTTTTACCGTCTGAAGTTACTTTGCCGGATGGCGCAAAGGCCGTGGCATTCACGCAGGCGGCGGATTGGTATGCAGTTGTGACGGATGCGGGCGAGATTTTGGTGTTTGACCGGATGTCGGGTGCTTTGCGGCAGACTGTGGTGGTGGAGTGAACTCTCGCTCAACATGAGAGGGGGCGGGAACGCATGTTTTCTTTGAAAACAAGCTGCCTCCCGCTCTTGCAAAAATTATTCAAATTTATTGCAAGTAAGTGGTACCGGGGGATGGTTTCGAACCAACTGCCTCGTGGACCACAACCACGCGCTCTAACCAATTGAGCTACCCCGGCACTGCGGTGGTCTTAATCTGGCCCACAGGCGAGGTCAACGCCCGTTTATCGAAAATCGCACCCAACTTATGTTTCAATGCGCCGCCACGATGATCTCCTCAGGACCGTACATCCCCTAGCGATCCCGATGAACCGTTTTATTCTGCCACCGCGCCGCAGCAGACGTAAAACTCCGGGCATTTGAGAATGCCAGCTGTTAAAAAGTGAGGACCATATCCATCTCGATGAGCGACTGGCCAAACGACACAACAGGCCGTTCCTCCAAAACCTGCCACCCGTTGCGCAGATACAGCGCGCAGGCCGCCTCATGGCTCTTATGTGTGGACAGCACCATCGCGCTATACCCCTGCGCGCGTGCAAATCCTGTACAGCTGTCCAGGAGCTTATGCCCCAACCCGCGCCCCCGCGCCTGTGCCGTTAGCTGAAACAACCTCAGCTTGGCCGTGTCCGCATCAAGCCGCATACAGAATATAGAGCCTAGCCGCTCTGCCCCATCCCACGCGATCCAGCCGCGTTCACACGTCTGATCGTGATCCGCGACGAAGGCATCCACAATATCCCCCACCAAGACACCAAAACTGTCGTCAAAACCCGCCTCACGGGCGTAAAGTTCCGCATGGGCCGCAACGACCCAATCGCGGTCATCAGGGGTAAAAGGGCGTATTTCAATCTCACTCATAGCTCGCATCCTAGCTCTGCAACCGCTTGCCTTTCAAGCACGGTGGCGATAGCGATGACCCTAATCACAAATAGGAAAAGCGCCATGGGCATCAACGACGAGAAAGATATTGAAGCCAACCTGCAAATCGGTCCCACCGACAAAGGCATGGTGCGTCTGTTCATCGAGGGCAACGGAATCGAGATTCCGATGGATTTCACGCCCGATGAAGCCCGTGAAATCGCTGAGGAAATCATGTCCGCCTCAAAAGCAGCAGCGCAACTCGGCGGGAAAAAGCGCCGCTAAGTGCTAAGGTCATCCCCAATCGGGGTGCATATCCGGATCGCGCAAGACCTGTAGCCGCCGCGCCGCTGTAGTGGCAAATTTCTGGACCATCACTTTGCGCCGTGCCGCCGCCAGCTTCATCTCTGGCGCCATGCGCACAATCTCGGCGGTGTAGGCATCGCCGATGATCAGCCCTTGATCCTCGGGCAACAGCTCGGTCGGGAAATGCTCGTCCACCGCAAAGAAAAACCTGTCCGCCCATTCCAGATAGCCCTGCCATTTAGAATCGGACGTGAAATCAACGCGGCTCGATTTACACTCCACCACCCAAATCTCACCTTTGAGCCCCAGTGCCATCACATCCACACGCAAGCCCCGCGCAGGCACCAGCTCCTCCACACAGGCAAAGCCGTAGCTCGCCAGATGCCGTGAAACGCCGCGTTGAAGCAGCTGACCGGGTTGAAGAATGGGACGCTCGTTCATGCCGTCAAATATGAACATATCATGAACATATGCAACCCCCTCTGCCTGTCATTGGCCTTTTGGCCGCGCGTGCTTATCTTCAGTTATAGCAAACGAAGGATTCCCGCATGAGCGACCTCGAAGACCCCTCCGCCCGCGCCCGTGGTGTGCGCTACGCGCGTGAGCTTGAGGGCCACCTGACGTGGCTCGACACATTCTCTGGCACGGCGCTCGGCGTGCTTGCCGTGGCTTCGGGTATCTATACCTATCTCGGCGTCTCCTCCCTGCTGGACGACAACGGGGCCATGTCTGCCTTTGCCGCGATTGCCTATTCGGTGGCCGTCTCTGTGGGTATCTTTGTGTTCTGGTCCTACATGCTGCGGTTATTTCCGGCCGTGCGCGGGGCGCGGGCGCGCTTGGGGCTGATGGGGACCATGGCGCTGGGGTCACTAGCAATCATCGCCATGTCCAGCTGGCTTAACGCCGCCGCACTGGCCGGCTCCGCTGCGGTGGAACAGCACCTCGCCAAAACCGTGCAGGATTACCAAGTGTCGCTGGAGCGCGCGCATGAAGTCGCCCTCTCCGCCCAAGGCTTGGAGCGTGATGTCGCCCGTGTGCGCCAGTCCTTTGAGGACCTAAGCGAGCAAGAAGTCACCGGAAATCTCTCCGGCCTAGCAGGGCGCGGTGCCGTCTTCCGCGTGTTGCGCCAAAAATCATCCGAATTGGCAGGTCTGGAAGCCCAAATCGCTTCCCAAACTCCGCTTGTCGAGAGCGCCTTTTCCGAGGGCAACACCATCCTCAGTCGCATGCGCGCACTTACAGTCGAGGCTGGCCCTGTCGAGGCACGCTCGGTCGAATTTTCTGAGCAAGCCGTGCGCCTTGCGGGCCTTATCACTCAGATGCGCCAACTCTCCGTCGCCTCATTGGTAGAGCGCGCGGCCCAAGACCTCTCCGCCTCCGTGGTGCTCCCCGAACTTGATGGCCGATCCGAGCAAACACGCGACGATCAGGCCGCTACCATCACCTCCGTGCTTGAAGTGCTATCACAACGCGCCCTCACGCTCGCCCGCGCGGCCCAAGTGGTCCAAGCCATGCCTGCCGCCCCTGACACCACCTACACAGCTATTTCCTCCGCCGACGCTGTGATTCTTTATGCACGAAATTTCATTCCCTCATGGGCAGGTGCCATTGCGATTGACCTTCTGCCTGCCGTGCTTGTCTTCATCCTTGCCATCACCCAATCCGCGATCCGTCTGGGCCGCGAAGGCACAGCTGTGGAGGACAGCCTCACACTGGCCGAATTGCGCGCCGCCATAGCCGTGATGAAGGAGATGGACGAGGCCATGAAGGCCGAGGTCACCGCGCCTCCGCCGCCCCCCTCCCTCAAGACCGCCGCAGAATGAGCACGGCTCCCAAACGCAACCCTGTCTCGCGCGTGCTGGTGGGCGTCCTCGGCTTCCAGCTGTTGCTGGGCAGTCTGCTCATCATCGGCGATCTGCAAGATGGCTTCAGCCTTCCACGCATGGGGCCGAAATCCCCATCACTGAGCGAGCCCGTCCGCCCCGGCGACCAGACCCGCCGCTTCTCCCCCAACCGTGCCGTGCCGGGCAGCAGTGAGCCCCTCCCCGAACGCCTGACACTCACCGTTGTCTCCGCGGGTGCAGCCGTTCTGCTGGAAGGAGAGATCGCCGATGGCGATGCCCCGCGTATCCTTAAACAGATCGAGGAGCTGCGCGATGCCCCCACCCGCGCCATCCTTAACTCCCCCGGCGGCTCTGTTCGCGATGCGCTGGAACTGGGCCGCGCCTTGCGCCTTGCAGGGATGGAAACGGAGATGCGGGAAGGCGATATATGCTACTCTGCCTGCCCCTATCTGCTGGCCGCAGGTGTGACGCGCACCGTGCCGGATGAGGCTTTCGTCGGTGTGCACCAACACTATTTCGGGAAAAACGCGCTGCTGCCCGCCTTTGTCGCCGTCGAAGACATCCAGCGCGGTCAGGGCGAAGTCATGCGCTATCTCGACCAGATGGGCATCGACACGCTGGTCATGCAACACGCGCTTGCGACACCGCCGGACGAGATTTACGTGCTGCTGCCCGAAGAGCTAGTAGAGTATAAGTTTATCGAGGCGAAGGCCGAATGAATTCACGCTTCCCCTTGTCCTGAGGCGTTGGGCCGCCTAACTATAAAGAGTGACGGGTTCTGCCCTGCTCGACTGACGTTACATTCCAGTGGCCTTAAGCAAATCCTAGGGAGCTGGCTCTGTCTGAGCCCTGGTTCATTTATCTGGCGCCCACCTGTACATACAGGTCCCCGGGAATACAACTGACCCGGCAACGGCGGTCCCGTCACACTTCACGCTCTAAACATTGAATAAATGTCGCTTTGCCGTCACCGAACGCGCAGCGCGTTTCCGAACAGCTTGACCATCTCTTCGCGCGTCACACCACCATTGGGGTTCCCGTCCGCGTCTGTATATCCCATGTCACCGGGCGAGAGATCTATAGCTTTTAAGCGATGTGGGGGACGGTGGCCTGATTTCGCGTCAGTGGACGTATCTACAACAGAAGCTGTATCAACGGACCCTGCCTGACGGGACATCATAAACAAAATTACTCTTACTATAAACATTGCCACCGTACCCCCAGGAGCCCCCGGCACATTTGCCCCGTAGAACAACTATAAGTGGTACCGTTTTGACGCCATATCTCAACATAATTTCGCGCCTCACGAGTATTTTTAAATTGAGACGCCGAGTCCAGCTTCCGGCCAAATTCATAAATACAAATGCAAAGCGGCACTTTGGCTTCAGGCCCGCCACTTTACACATGTTAGGTTTCAATAGGTTAACACCACCAAATCAACTAAAGCGCACAAAAGGCCATTTTCTGGCCTGATGGGCTGACGCAAGGTAATCTTACCACCCATCGTTGCACAAAAACGACAGTTCATTCAGCAGCCGCAAAATATTTCCTCGGGCGAAAAACGCTGCACCTTAGCAAGAAGACGGTTTTCCTCATAAAACTTACGCTTGGTAGCCTACTGACTTAACAGCCGCTGAAAGGATGGCGCGTAAACGCACCGAAAAAGGATACTATTAGATTAACGAGATATCCTGCCCGCGCAAAGTTCCTCGCATGGAAATTTGGCTTCTAAGCAATCTAAGCTTGGCAAAATCTCGCAAAATTAGCCTAAATACTGAAGGGATCCTAGAAGGCGTCGGGACGCGCTTCACGGGCCATATGATCCAGTACGGCGTTCACAAATCGCGCCTCTTTCCCATCGGGAAAGAACGCAGCCGCCAGATCAAGGTACTCTGCAATCACCACCTTAGGTGGCGTCGCCTCATCGCGAAACTCTGCCCCTGCTGCGCGGAACAAACCGCGCAATGTAGGATCGATCCGCCCAATGGGCCATTTCGCAACCAAGGCACGGTCAGTCAACTGGTCAATCGATGCCTGATTATTCACTGCTTCTTCAAGGACACGGGTGAAATGGGCCTCGTCGCCCTCCAGCATTTCTTCTCCGTCCAGAAACTCACCAAAACGGTGGTCCAAGAACTCGATCCGCACCTTATCAATCGTCAGATTGGAATGCTCCATCTGGAACAACGCCTGCACAGCATAGAGCCGTGCGGCCGAGCGCATCTTGCGCTTCATATTGCCTGTCATGTTATCGGTGCGTGAAGCAGTCATGCGGTGGTGTTTCCGTCTATCTCTCCGGCCATCAACGTGTCCTCGCCTTTTGGCTTGAACCCGATGCCCGATGGTGTGGAGGACCACTTACGAGCCAGCGCGATCAGATGCAAGGCCGCCAATGCCGCCCCGCCCCCTTTGTTCTGGCCTTTGGGGTCGGCGCGCACATCCGCCTGCGCCTTATTCTCGACCGTCAGGATACCATTGCCGATGCACAGCCCTTGAAGACCCAGCAGTTGCAATGCGCGGGAGCTGTCATTGCACACAGTCTCGTAATGCGTTGTCTCGCCACGGATCACACAGCCAAGTGCGACAAACCCGTCAAAATTACTGCCCACATCGCTGATCCCGATGGCCGTGGGGATTTCCAGCGCGCCGGGCATCTCGACCACGTCATATGTGGCCCCCGCCGCCTCAAGCGCTCCTTTTGCACCGGTCAACAAGCCTGCCGCGATATCACTATAATAGGGAGACACCACAATCAGCACCTTCACAGGTTTATCAAATGTCGGCGCGGGCAGGACGGTATGCTCTAGAGATGCGGCCATGCTGCTTACTCCTTAGTGATCGGGCGGCTGCCCACGATCTTGAGGTTATAGGCATCAAGCCCTGTATATATCGTTTGTGGATTATCGGTCAGCAGGACCAACTCATGAACGCCAAGTGATGCAAGAATTTGCGCCCCCAACCCTGTGCGCTTAATCGTGCGCGGCGCCTCGTCGTCCTCGTCCAACCGCAAGCGCGGGTTCGGCTCGCGAAAGAGCAGCACAGCCCCGCGGCCCTCTTCCTCAATGATCCGCATCGCACGCGGCAACTCATCAGGCGCACTGGAGCCGAGGCCCAGTACATCTTCCAAAGCGTTCAACGCATGGGTCCGCACCAGCACAGGCGCACCATCGCCAATCTCGCCCTTGCTCAACACCACATGGTCAGTGCCGGAAATCTGGTCCTCAAACACCCGCATGCGCCAGTCACCGCCGTAGGCTGAGACAACCATCCGGTCATCGCGTTGCACCAGCATGTTGTCGTGCTTGTTGCGGTAGGCGATCAGATCGCTGATCGTGCCGATCTTCATGTTATGCTCGGACGCAATCGTCACCAGATCGGGCAGCCGCGCCATGGTGCCGTCAGGCTTCATAATCTCGCAAATTACGGCTGCGGGTGATTTGCCCGCCAGACGGCTGATGTCTACCGAAGCCTCTGTATGCCCCGCCCGCACCAGCACACCGCCATCGCGTGCGCGCAGCGGAAACACATGGCCCGGTGTCGCGATGTCCGCCGCACCGTTTTCAGCGTCAATCGCCACAGCCACGGTGAGCGCACGGTCGCCCGCAGAGATGCCAGTCGTCACGCCCTCGCGCGCCTCGATGCTCACGGTAAACGCCGTCTCGTGGCGCGAGGAATTGTTCGTCGCCATCATCGGCAGCTCAAGCGTGTCCACACGGGCCTGCGTCATCGGCAAACAGATCAGGCCCCGCCCGTGGGTCGCCATAAAGTTGATCGCCACCGCATCCGCATGCTCTGCCGCAATGATGAAATCGCCCTCGTTCTCGCGATCCTCATGGTCCACCAAAATATACATCTCGCCCGCGCGGCACGCTGCAATCACATCTTCAATGGGTGAGATCGCGTTGGCCAGTTCAGCCTCGACCGGACCGGGTGTTTCAAAGCTCATGGCAGGCTCCTGTTATTACCTTCTTACGCCTAGCCCACCATGACCCCCAAGGCCAGAGCACCGCTGCGTCATAAATCCTCAGGACATCTCTGCCAGCCGCGCCACATAACGCGCCAGTGTATCAATTTCCAAGTTTACGCGGTCACCGACTGAAACATCGCCCCAAGTGGTCGAGGCCTTGGTGTGCGGGATAAAGTTGATGCCGAAATCACAGCCCGCAACCTCGTTCACGGTCAAAGACGTCCCGTTCAGCGCAACCGACCCCTTCGATGCGATAAACTTCGCCAATGCCTCGGGCGCACGCAATGTCACCCGCGTGCTGTCGCCCTCGTCACGCATCTCGACCACATGCGCCACACCGTCCACATGGCCCGATACGATATGGCCACCCAACTCGTCGCCCACGCGCAGCGCGCGCTCAAGGTTTACACGGCGGCCCGCTTTCCAATCGCCAAGGTTGGTCATATCCACTGTCTCACGGCTCACCTGCACTTCATACCAATCCGGCCCCAGATCAACGACTGTAAGGCACACACCATCGCTCGCAATCGATGCGCCCATATCTATGCCACTTGTGTCATATCCACAGGTGATGCGCGCGCGCAGGTCGCCCTCTTGCGTCAACTCGGTTATGGTGCCGATATCGGTGATTATCCCCGTGAACATCGCAGATCCCCTTGATTTACGTTAAGTGCAGTGGCGTAAGGCCATAGTTTCGTCCATGTTCTGAGATTAAATAACCCGAAGAGCAACCAAAGAAAGCCCACCATGGCATCCCACGCCCCCGATCAACGGGTATTTTTGTTCCTGCAAGGGCCGCATGGTCCCTTCTTTAACCGTCTAGGGAAAATGCTTCGCACAGCAGGAGCGGAAGTTTGGCGCGTGGGTTTTAACGCAGGCGACCGTGCCTTCTGGCTCCATCCGCGCACTTATATCCCTTATCGCGGTACCGCGGATGCGTGGCCCGGGACGTTCCAGACGTTGCTCGATGAAAAATCCGTCACCGATATTGTCCTCTATGGCGACACCCGTAGGGTCCACGCAAGCGCAGTGGCCGAAGCCCGCAAACGCGGCCTGACCGTTCATGTTTTCGAGGAAGGGTACATGCGCCCCTATTGGGTGACTTACGAGCGCGGCGGCACGAACGGCAACTCCCGCTTGATGGATATGAGCATCGAAGACATGCAAAAAGCGCTTGCGAAATCCGACATGGAGGCGCCCCTGCCCCCCGGCCATTGGGGCGACATGCGCCAGCACGTATTTTACGGCGCGCTTTATCATTGGTTTGTGATGTTCTGGAACGGAGACTACCGGAATTTCCGCCCCCACCGCGATCTGCCCGTGGCCAAGGAATTCCAGCTCTACCTCAAACGCCTGATCCTAATGCCAGTCCAAGCGATCGAGCGGCGCATCGCCACCATGCGCATCCGCCTGAGCGGCTTTCCCTATCATTTGGCCCTGTTGCAGCTTGAACATGACAGCTCGTTCCAGATGCACTCCCCCTTCGAGACGATGGCCGACTTCCTTGACGAGGTGATCACAGGGTTCGCCAAAGGTGCCCCCCAGCATCACCACCTTGTTGTCAAAGCACACCCGCTGGAAGATGGCCGCGTTCCCGTACGCCGCGACATCAAGCGTCTGGCAAAACTGCATGGCGTCTCTAAACGTGTGCATTTTGTGCGCGGTGGCAAACTGGCCCAACTCCTCAACGACGCGCGCACCGCCGTCACCGTCAATTCCACCGCAGGCCAACAGGTCCTGTGGCGCGGTATCCCGCTCAAGGTGTTTGGCCGCGCCGTCTATGCCAAGCCTGAGTTCGTCTCAGAGCAACCCCTGCCAGAGTTCTTCCAGTCCGCCACCCGCCCCGACAACCGCGCCTATAAAGATTTCCGCCGTTACCTGCTGGAGACAAGCCAACTTCCGGGCGGCTTTTATTCAGCACGAGGCCGTCGACAGTTGATGCGGCAGGTCGTCGATATGATGCTTGGCTCCGATGATCCCTACGAAGCGCTCGATTCCGGAACGGCACCACCGCGCCAGCAGTTGCGGATCGTGAACTAGGCACCACAACACCTTGTGGTTTCAAGAAAACTTGCCCCCCAATCGCGGCAGCAATGCCACACATTTGCCGCATCGACCCCCACAATTCGCCCGCCCGAGTAGATTTCACCAAACAACTCCGCTAAGTTCCGAGGTAATAAGCCGAAAAAATCGGCGATTTGAGGCAGAACATAGGTCGAGGAGACCGGGCAGTGAAAACCCTTAGAATCCGGTGGGCGCATTCCATCGCAGCAGTTGCGGCCTGTGCCGTACTGGCCTCTTGCGCATTGCCGCAGGTAGGTCCGAATAAAGACCAGATTTTTGCAGGCTCTGTCCAACGTGAAGGCGACGCCTTTATTGTGTCAGTGAATGATCGTGTCACCCGCGCCACCGCTGTGGTGCCAGCACTCGGCTTCTCGTCATCGTTCAAAGACGCTGGCACGCTTGGATCGGATACAATTCGCGCAGGCGATGTTCTGGGCATCACAGTGTACGAGAACGTCGATGACAGCCTTCTTGGCACCGAAGGCGCACCCGCCGTTCTAGAAGAAGTGCAGGTCGACGGTGCAGGCTTTATCTTTATTCCTTATGCAGGTCGTATCAAAGCAGCCGGTAACTCGCCCGAAGCGATCCGCCGCATCATAACAGACAAACTGGCCGATCAAACACCCGACCCACAGGTCGAAGTCCGCCGTGCAGCGGGTGATGGCTCCTCAGTATCGCTTGTTGGTGCCGTTGGCGCGCAGGGCGTTTTCCCGATCGAGCGCCCTACCCGTTCGCTTGCGACCATGCTGGCCCGTGCAGGCGGCATTACAATTCCACCCGAGATTGCGCAAGTCACTGTGATCCGTGGCACATCACGTGGAAAAATTTGGTTCGAAGACCTCTATAAACACCCCGAACTCGACATTGCCTTGCGCGGTGGTGACAAAATTCTCGTCGAGCAAGATCAGCGTTCGTTTACGGCACTTGGCGCCACAGGCTCTCAGGCCCGCGTACCCTTTGAGACGCAAAACCTCTCCGCAATCGAGGCAATTGCACAGGTGGGCGGATTACTCTCTGCCACTGCCGATCCAACCGGCGTGTTTGTGCTGCGCAACGAGCCCGATGAGGTTGCCGAACAGGTGCTGGGCCGCACTGACCTCGAAGGTGCGCAGCGCATGGTCTACGTCCTCAACCTGACAGAGCCGAACGGCATGTTTATGGCACGGGATTTTGTGATACGTGACGGCGATACCCTCTATGTAACCGAAGCACCGTTTGCCGCGTGGACCAAGGTTCTCACAGCCTTTTCCGGAACGATAACCTCTGCTGACAGCTTGGTTTCACTGGCTGACGGCCTCTAAGCCTATGGGCCTTGGTCCAGAAATCTTTCAGAAAAATGCCGCTGGCTCCTCAAAGGACCGGCGGCTTTTTGTGTATAATGGAGGTTTCCTGACCCAAGGGCGCATCCGCCGCATCCTGCAACTATCAGGCTATTCCATCCATGTGGGCCTGCCTGCGCAGGAAGGCGATGCCGTTGCCGTCTGGGGGAACTCGCCCACCGCCCACCGCGGTGAGGGCGTGGCCGAGGCCCGCCATGCGCCAATCGTACGGGTTGAGGACGCCCTTCTGCGCTCGCTGTTTCCCGGCCGCGATGGAGAACCGCCCTTAGGCCTTGTCATCGACCACCGCGCCGTGCATTTCGACCCGTCCAAACCCTCCGATCTCGAAGTGATGCTGGCCACGCACCCCCTCGATGATACGGCGCTGCTAAACCGCGCCCGAACCTGCATCGCACGGCTACAAGAGGCGCATCTGAGCAAATACGCCGCCATTCCGCTCGACACACCCGCCCCCGAGGCAGGATACGTCGTGGTCATCGACCAAACCGAAGGCGATGCCTCCGTGACCGCCTCTGGCGCAGACCGCGCACGCTTTCTCGAGATGCTCTACTACGCCCAAGAGGAACATCCCGGCGCGCGCATCCTCATCAAAACCCATCCAGAGACCGCTGCAGGTCACCGCAATGGCTATTTTCGCGACAGCGACCTGAACGAGCGGATCGAGTTCCTCACCGCCCCCATCAGCCCCTACACGCTGTTCGAGGGCGCACTCGGCGTCTATACTGTTTCCTCCGGCCTAGGGTTCGAGGCGATCTTCGCAGGCCACAAGCCCCGCGTCTTTGGCCAACCCTTCTATGCCGGATGGGGCCTCACCGACGACGCCTTCGAGGTCCAGCGCCGCCAGCGCAAACTCACCCGCGCGCAACTCTTCGCCGCCGCGATGATCCTCTATCCCCACTGGTATGATCCATACCGCGACACGCTGTGTACTCTAGAGGTGGTCATCGACACGCTGGAGGCTCAAGCACGGTCATGGCGCGAAGACCGCCACGGCTGGGCAGCTGTCGGCATGAGCCTGTGGAAACGTCCCCATCTCCAGGAATTCTACGGCGCGTACACACCGCTCACCTTCGCTGAACACCTCACCGATATCTCGGACCGTCCGCAGATGGCATGGGCCAGCAAGATCGACAGCGGCGGCACAGGCATCACCCGCGTCGAGGACGGCTTTATCCGCTCGCGGGGCCTTGGTGCGTCCCTTGTTCCGCCCCTATCGCTCGTCACCGATGATCTGGGCATTTACTATGATCCCGCGCGCCCCTCACGTCTTGAAAAGCTGATCGAATTGCGCGCCAC
>CBDTVN010000082.1:0-12592 GCA_965364195.1 uncultured Sulfitobacter sp.
TGGCGTTCGAGCGGATTGCAAACACGCCAAAGCGAGGGCTTGGCAAAGTGGCGATGCAGAAAATCCAAGGATCTGCGCGGGCGCATGGCACAAATCTGGTTGAAGGTGCGCGCAGATTGCTGGACGAAAAGGGCATTGGCGGGAAGGGGGCGACCGAGCTTCGCATCTTGATCGAAGGGATCGACCGCTGGTCGTCCAAGCTGCATGGCCCCCGCATTGAGGCAAATGACGACAGCGTGCTGGACGATGGCGGCCCTGTTCGGATGGAGTTTGGCCCGCCTGAGATAAGCCATGTGGAGCTGGCCGAGATCATCCTCGACGAGAGCGGCTACACTGGCATGTGGCAGAACGACAAAACGCCCGAAGCGCCGGGGCGGTTGGAAAACGTCAAGGAACTGGTCAAGGCACTGGATCAATTCGAGAATCTGCAAGGGTTCTTGGAACATGTCAGCCTGATCATGGACAATGAGAAAGAAAACGAGGGCGAGAAGGTCAGCATCATGACGCTGCACGCGGCCAAGGGGCTGGAATTCCCTGCCGTGTTCCTGCCCGGTTGGGAGGACGGTCTATTTCCCTCGCAACGCTCCATGGACGAGAGCGGGCAGAAGGGTTTGGAGGAAGAGCGGCGGCTTGCCTATGTGGGCATCACGCGGGCGGAGGAGCTTTGCACAATATCCTTTGCTGCCAACCGCTTTGTCTTTGGTCAGTGGCTAAACGCATTACCCTCGCGGTTCATTGACGAGTTGCCAGAGGGGCATGTGGAGGTCCTCACTCCGCCAGGTCTTTATGGTGGCAGTTTCGGCGCGGCGATGCCCAAAAGCACCCTGCATGAGGCGGCCGCAGAAGCGAACGTCTACAACTCGCCGGGCTGGCGGCGTTTGCAATCGCGGGCAGGCAATCGAGGGCTCAGTCAGCCGTCCGAGACCAAGAACATGACGATCGACATGACCGCCAACAGTAGTTTCACGATGGGGGAGCGGGTGTTTCACCAGAAGTTTGGCTATGGTGCCATCATCGGCATTGAAGGCGACAAGCTGGAAGTGGCGTTCGAGAAGGCGGGCAACAAGAAGGTCGTCGCCCGCTTCTTGGTCGCTGCGGATGATGTGCCGTTCTAGACGCGGGCGCTTAAGAGGGCGCGGCGCGGGTGCTGTCGATGATGCGGCAGGTGTATAGACCGTCTTCGATTGCCTTGGCGCGCAGGTCTGCTTGAAGTTTGAGCAGATGCTTCATGCTGCTGACGAAACAATTTGTGAGGGCGGCATCAACGGCACCCTGAGGGGTGTCTCTGCGCGTGGCCCAGCCCATGGCGCTGTTTCCCGAGAGTGCAAAGGCGCGAAATCCCTCCGTTCTGCTTTGATAGATACGGAATTTATCGGCAGCATAGGCGCTCATGGTAATGTCGGGGATGTTTTTGGTGTCCATGTCCTGCGGGTAGACCACTCCGGCGAGGGTGCAGCTGTCAGTGCTCGCGTATTCCTCGCAGATGCGTTTTGCGTGCTCCATCGCGTCTCGCATGCGGTGCGCGCCAGTGAATGAGCCCCATCCGCTGCCTCCGGTCTCAATATACATAGCACCAAAATAGGGCCGCTCTGTGGTGAATTTTTCTAATCCGGCGCGCTGGCTGGTGGTCAGGTCGCCCAAATTCTCCACGCGCGTTTCCGTATGGTCGCTGAACAGCAAAATTTCTGCCTGTGCTGGCAGGCTCAACGCTGTCCAGAGAATGACTGCTATTGTGAGGTATTTCATCTGTCTTCTCCGCCTGCTGCTTCCCTCAAAGTTGAAAGAGCAAAGCGGCAACAGTTTGACAGATTTAGGCCGTTAATCCGGCAATATTGCGTACGGCAAACATTTTGGTAAACAAAACGGCGCCCCCGGGGAGGCGGGGACGCCGTCTTATAAGCTGCATCCCTCAATCGGGAGGAACGGGGACACATCTTTTGCAGCGCGGGGTCGTCGGGGAGGCGAGACACAGCCGCGTTGCATATTCACCTGCGGCCCAATGGGAGGATCGGACCGCAGGGAATTCGGATTTACTTGACCATTTCGGCGGCTTCTTTCGACAGGCGGCGGAAGTCTGCGCGGCTCATGCCCAGATCGGTCAGATCGCGGGAAGTCATGGTACACAGCTCGTTGTACGTCTGGCGGTATGCCTTGCGCTGGCGCATTTTGACCGCGATTGCATTGAATAATGCTGCGATGCGGCTAGGCTGTGTGGATACGGCTACGTTGGTGTCTGTGAAGTATGTCATGTTCATTCTTTCATTTCGTCTGCGTCTTGTTGTGAGCAGTAATTAAGTGTTTGGGGCCTGCGTTCAAGAAGCGATGCTGCATTGCGGCTATGCGTTTTTTGCATACGAGACGTTTGGCCAACCCGCTGATGAACATAAATAAAAAGTCAAGTACCGCTCACGCAGCTGTGATGTTTTCTATGCAGGGAGCGGGCAAAAAAATGGCGACGACATCTGGGAGGAGATGCCGCCGCCTAAGGTGAAAGGGAAGCCTCGGGAGGAGGTAAGGACCCTTTCGGTATTCAAGAAAACCATCGGGAGGATTGTTTTCGTAGTAAGGGATAGCAATTTTTGCTGCAACTGCACAATCGTTTCTTTTGCATTTCTGCTATGCAGCAAACGCATACGCCGTGACGCCTGATGTTTGAGCAGATCGGTTGGTTTTTTGAGCGCTATTATAACGCAGGGCTGCGGCCTTGCGGTTTTGGCTCAATCTGCGATGTCAGAGCGGAACAATAGGAGAAGCACCATGTCCCTGACCAAAGATGACGTCATAGCAGCCCTTGAACGTATTAATCTGCCGGATGGGCGCAGTCTGGTAGCACATGATCTGCTGCGTGCGCTGACAGTCGAGGGCAGTGTGGTGCGCTTCGTGATCGAGGCCCCGAGTGCGGAGGTCGCAAAGGCGATGGGACCACTGCGCGACGCAGCAGAGAAGGTCGTCAAGGAATTGCCCGGTGTGACGCAGGCCACAGTCGCGTTGACGGCGCATGGCCCCGCAGCCAAGCCTGCCGCCCCGCCCAGCCTCAAGATTGGCGGCCACCCCAAGCCTCAAGACGGACCGACCAAGCCAAGCGGTGTGCAACGGATCATCGCCATCGGCTCCGGCAAGGGCGGCGTGGGCAAATCCACCGTCAGCACGAACCTTGCCGTGGCATTGGCCAAACAGGGCCGCAAGGTTGGCCTGCTGGATGCCGATATCTATGGCCCCAGTATTCCGCGGATGATGGGTGTGAACAAACGCCCCGCCAGCCCCGATGGCAAGACGATCATTCCGCTCAAGGCGCATGGCGTCACGCTGATGTCGATCGGCTTTATGATGGAAGAGGGTAAGGCCACAATCTGGCGTGGCCCGATGCTCATGGGTGCGTTGCAGCAGATGTTGGGGCAGGTGGAATGGGGCGAGCTTGATGTACTGCTGGTCGATCTGCCACCGGGTACCGGCGATGTGCAGCTGACGCTTTGTACTAAGTCAGAGCTGACGGGGGCCATTGTGGTGAGCACGCCGCAGGATGTGGCGCTCATCGATGCACGCAAGGCGTTGGATATGTTCGCAACGCTGAAAACGCCCGTTCTCGGACTAATTGAGAATATGTCGATGTTCGTCTGCCCTGATTGCGGGGCAGAGCATGAAATCTTCGGGCAAGGTGGTGTTGCAGCACAGGCAGAGGCCATGGGCGCACCGTTGCTCGGCACGTTGCCTATTGATCTGGAAACGCGGATCGCGGGGGATAACGGGACCCCTGTTGCCGCAGGTGAAGGGCCTATGGCCCAAGCCTACGCGCAGTTAGCTGAAGGGTTGATCAAGGGCGGGATGGCCTGAACTTAGGCGACATTCAGCGGCTCGTCATGGACTTGGCGGGCGTAAAGCGTGGTGAGAATGCTAAAGACCAGCATTCCCTCAGCGATATAGACCGGCATCTCTATCATAAGAGTGTGATGCGGTTTCGTGAGATCGAAATGGGACACTATCCCCATGAGCGCCGTGTTGAACACTGCCAATAGTGCCGCAATAGCCCACAGCGGGCGGGCAAGGGCGAGTGTATACTGCCAACTATCTTTCATGCGGATCGGATGGCCAATCGCTGCAGCAGGCAAGATCAGGCTAAGTCGCAGCGAGAGCCAGACCAATATCAGCTGTGTCACGAATGTCGTAAGTATGATCGACGGCAAGGCGGGGCCTGCAGTGCCCGCTTCGCCATTCAAGCTCGACAGGATGAGCGGTATTGTGAGCACAAGGCCCACGGTGATCTGGACCGTCGTGAGTAGAACCACGCGCCAGAGATAGCTAAGTACAAGTGGCGCAGACAAGGGCATAGGGGCATGCAAACTACTCAGCGTATGTCGGTGCCACAAGATCGCCATTAACGAATAGCTAAAAGCAAGCGCTACCAGCTCCAGCCAGTTTGGGGGGATCGCGTCCAAGGCTCCCTCGTCAGTGCTGGTCGGTATATCGGGGGCAGTCATTGCGATCATCACACTCAGCCCGATCATCAGCACCAAGGCGGGGCCGATGACGGTTAATGTCTTGAGCGGTTGTCTGATAAGTAGGCCAATCGCGTGGCGCAAAAGGCTGAGAGCGGTCATGAGGAAAAACCTGTAAGCGAGTTCTGGTACCCCCTTTTTGAACGGTGAGACAAATTTGCACAAGCAGACTGCACCGATGCCTTTGCGGGTGTGGTCAAAATGGGTCACCTCGGAGGGCAGGGGGTGCCTTATGGGAATTGATGGGTCGCGGCGTGGGAAAGTATGGGCGACAGATCGAATAATGGTCGGTGCTTTTGTATTTCCGGGCTGGATTACGGTCTATTTGTTGGGAATCTTCAAATTCCTGTTCCGATTCGAAGTGAAATCAGGCATTTACAAAAGAACAAACCATGAATACACCCTGTGGATAACTCCTGAGGGGAGTTTTTCTGGGATTTTGTGGGAAATTTTCCCCTGCGCATCTTTGATCTACATATGGGGTCCTGTGTCAAGTCAGGCACAAGGTTTGCCAATAATTTTGAGATTTTCAGTTATTTGATTACTTTTCATGAGGTGCTTTGAGGGCGACTTGTAGTGGAAGTTGAAATTAATTGTAGACGCCCATGAATTCCCATCGTATCCCTTATGTATCGGATGAGAACGAGACTACGGGGCACCAAACGACCCCAAATAAAAAATAAACTCTAGCAGGTTTCATACAGGCCTTCGCTTTCATCAGACCAAGAGATCCGGCGCGCGGGCGAGCAGACATCCCCCCAGGTGGCGCGCGCAGTCGGACTTCCCCACCAAGGTGGGAATAAAGTGGCGGGTTGATCAGTGGCAGCAGATCAATCCGCCCTTTTTATTTTTAGCCCCCGCAAACGTGGTGGCCCCGATTTGCACCCAGAACTGCGGGTGCGCAGGCAGGACGACAAGGCGCAAGATGCGCACAAAGGGACAACACAGTGAGCCGAAGGTTCAGAGGCGAAAGCCAACACAAGGTCGACACGAAGGGGAGGGTATCTATACCCGCCTCTTTTCGGCGTGTGTTGGAAGCCGCTGACCCCAACTGGAAATCCGGTGAGACCCCCGAGCTGGTGATCGTGTATGGTGATCACCGTCGCAGCTACCTTGAATGCTATACTATGGCCGCGATTGAAGAGGTGGACGCCAAGATCGACGCCCTCCCGCGCGGCTCCATGCAGCGCAAAATGCTCCAAGCTTTATTCCACGGCCAATCTTTCCCCACAACTGTGGACGAGACAGGTCGTCTGGTGCTTCCCGCCAAACTGCGCGGCAAGATTGATCTGGACAAAGAGGCCTTCTTTATCGGGATGGGCGATACCTTCCAGATTTGGCGCCCCGAGACATACGACACCGAGGAACGCGCCAAACAGGAAGCATGGCTTGATGAGTTGCCAGAGGACTTTGATCCGATGGAATATCTCGACGGATTGCCAGGAGCGTAACAGGTTATGGCTGCCACCGAGACCTCCCCCCACATCCCCGTCTTGCTCCGCCCGCTACTCGCGGCGGTATCTCCCGTTTCGGGCACTTGGCTTGATGGAACATTCGGCGCGGGTGGGTATACCCGTGGCCTGCTCGATGCAGGAGCGGACTGCGTAATTGCTGTGGACCGTGACCCGATGGCGCACGAGATGGCCAAACCTTGGGCAGGAGAATACGGCGACAAGATTGTCATGCAGCACGGCGTGTTCTCCAAGATGGATGAATACGGTCAAAACCTTGACGGCATCGTCCTCGACCTTGGTGTCTCCTCTATGCAGCTTGATCTGGCGGAGCGTGGCTTTTCCTTTATGCGCGATGGCCCGCTCGATATGCGCATGTCCCAAGACGGTCCTTCCGCTGCTGATCTGGTCAATGAAGCCTCGGAAGAGGAACTGGCCAATATCATTTTCCTGTACGGTGAAGAACGCGCCAGCCGCCGCATCGCCAATCTGTTGATCCGTGCGCGCGAAGAAGCGCCCATCACCCGCACGGCAAAGCTGTCGCGACTGGTCGAGAGCTGTTTGCCCCGTGCCAAACCCGGCCAGAGCCATCCTGCCACGCGCACATTCCAAGCGCTGCGTATTGCGGTGAACAACGAATACGGTGAGCTGTGGGAGGGTCTTATGGCCGCTGAGCGCGCCCTGAAGCCCGGTGGCATGCTGGCCGTTGTGACCTTCCATTCTGTCGAGGATCGCATGGTTAAGCGCTTTCTCACCGCGCGTGCGGGAGCAGGGGGCAATGCCAACCGTTTCGCCCCCGAGGTCGAGCGCGAGGCACCGCAGTTCACCATCAAATCGCGCAAGGCCATTGGGCCGGACGCGCAAGAGCTGGAGGAAAATCCACGCTCGCGCAGTGCCAAGCTGCGGGTTGCGACGCGGACAGATGCGCCCGCTGGCGAGATTGAAGCGAAGGCCATTGGAATGCCCATGATGAGGGAAAAGAAGCAATGAGATCTGTGATTTACGTATTCACCGCGTTGTGTGTGATCGGGTTGGCTTTTTGGGCCTACCGCGAAAACTATGCCACACAGGCAGTCCTGAACCAGACCGATCGGTTGCATATCGAGACCCGCAATGCCCACGCCCGCCTTGCCATTTTGCGCGCCGAATGGGCCTATCTGAACCGTCCCGATCGTTTGCGCGATCTGGCTGACTTGAACTTTGAGCGTTTGCAATTGCTGCCGCTGCATCCAGACCAATTTGGTCAAGTGGACGAGGTGCAATATCCTGTGGCGCCGCTGCTGCCGATCACCAATCCTGTTGATGTCTCCACAATGAATTGGGAGAACGACCTATGATCCGCACCCCTCTGCGCCCGCTTGCCCGTATCCTCGAGGCCCGCGCCAAGGGCGAAAACCCCGACGCGATCGAGCACCAAAACCGCCGCTTGCGCCACGAGCAGATTCGCGACCATGATCGCAACCGCGCTGAGGGGCGGCTGCTGGTGCTTGGGGTGTGCTTTTTTTGTGCCTTCGCGGTTGTGGGCGCGCGTATGGGCCTTCTGGCCGTTTCCGATCCGGTAGAACCGCGCGCCCATGCGCCGGGCTCCATCATCGCCAATACCCGTGCGGATATTGTCGACCGTAATGGCCACATCCTTGCGACCAACCTCGACACCCATGCGCTTTATGCGCAACCGCCACAAATGATCGACCGTGAAGGCGCCGCCAAAAAGCTGGTCGAAATCTTTCCCGATCTGGATGAGGCGCGGTTGATCAAGGACTTCACTGGTACGCGTAAGTTTCTGTGGGTCAAAAAGAAAATCAGCCCCGAGCAAATGCAAGCCGTTCATGACATCGGCGATCCGGGGCTGCTCTTTGCGCCGCGTGACATGCGCCTTTATCCAAATGGCAAGCTCGCCGCGCATATCATGGGCGGGTCCAGCTTTGGCCGTGAGGGCGTGAGTGCTGCCGAGGTGATTGGCGTAGCAGGTGCCGAGAAATACTTTAATGATTACCTCAGCGATCCTGCCAATGCAGGTAAGCCGCTGGAACTAAGCCTTGATCTGTCTGTCCAAGCTGCCGCCGAGCGGGTGCTGGACGGTGGGATGAAGTTGATGAACGCCAAGGGTGCGACCTCCATTTTGCTTGATGTCCACACTGGCGAAGTTGTCAGCGTTGTATCTTTGCCCAGCTTTGACCCGAACATGCGTCCCCGTCCCGCCGTGGAGGGTGATGCGTCCGACAGCCCGCTGTTCAACCGCTCCGTTCAGGGCGTCTACGAGCTTGGCTCGACCTTCAAGATTTTCACCGCCGTCCAGGCGCTGGAGCTGGGGCTGGTGAATGCAGGCACCATGATTGACACAAAAGGCCCGATGAGAGTTGGCGGGCACTCCATCGGTGAGTTTGCCGGCAAGAATTACGGCACGATCAGCGTTTCCCAGATTATCGAGAAATCCTCGAACCGTGGCACGGGCCGTCTGGCGCTGATGATAGGTAAAGAACGCCAGCAGGAATTCCTGCGCAGCCTTGGCCTCTTAGAGAAATCCTCGTTCGAGATTATCGAGGCATCAGGTAGCACGCCGCTTTGGCCTAAGGGTAACGACTATACCGACTTGTCTGCAGTGACGATATCTTACGGTCACGGCATCTCGGTCACGGCGATGCATCTCGCCGCAGGCTACGCCGCGATTGCCAATGGGGGCCGCATAGTAAAGCCAACATTGCTCAAGCAAAATGGCCCCAATTTGGGCGCGCGCGTAATGCGCCCCGAAGTGGCCGCTGCTGCGCGACGGATGCTGCGCGACGTGGTCGTAGGTGAGAACGGCACGGCCTCTTTCGCCGAGGTGCCGGGGTACTTTGTGGCAGGGAAGACCGGCACAGCAGACAAGCCGAAAGCACGCGGGGGCGGCTATTACAAAGACAAGACCATCACTACATTTGCCTCTATGTTTCCGGCCCACGATCCACGCTATGTGCTGATCGTGACGTTGGACGAGCCTTCGGAGAATTCTGGCACAAAACCGCGCCGTACGGCAGGTTGGACTGCTGTGCCGATTGCGGCCGAGATGATCCGCCGTGTGGCCCCATTATTGGGGATGCGGCCAGCCATTGAACCCGCAGGCGTCGCTGGTATAACCCTGACCAGCAGTAACTAAGCCCGCAGGCCCATATATGTCGAACCCACCGCATACCTCGTTGAACTCTTTGGGGCTAATGGCCGTGGGGGGGCAAAATCCTGATTTGTCTGGTATTGAAGTGGACAGCCGCCGCGTGAGCGAAGGCAGCCTCTTTGCGGCCATGCCCGGCACGGTGGTGCACGGGGCCAGCTTTGTTGAAATGGCGCTGGAGCAGGGCGCGGTGGCCGTGCTTACGGACGCCAAAGGCGCGCAGCTTGCTGGTGAGGCGGTGCGTACTGCTGGTGCCGCGCTGGTAATCTCCGAGGAGCCACGCGAGGCCTTGGCCCGCACAGCGGCCCTATGGTTTGGTGCGCAGCCGCAGACAATGATTGCTGTGACGGGGACCAATGGAAAGACATCTGTCAGTACCTTTGTGCGTCAAATCTGGATCGAGATGGGTCTGGCGGCTGTGAACCTTGGCACAACTGGCGTCGAGGGTGCGTGGTCGGCGCCACTGGCCCACACTACGCCTGAGCCGATTACCCTGCATCGCACGCTGGCGCGGGCTGCGCACAACGGTATCACCCATGCCGCGATGGAGGCCTCATCCCACGGCCTCGACCAGCGCCGCCTTGACGGTGTAATGCTGAAGGCTGCTGGATTTACCAACTTCAGCCAGGATCATCTGGACTATCACGAGACATTTCAGGCGTATTTCGATGCCAAAGCTGCGCTGTTTGCGCGGGTTTTGCCCGAAGATGGCACCGCAGTGATCAACATTGATGATCCCAAAGGCGTAGACTTGGCCGCGATTGTTACTACGCGCGGATGCAAAGTGATCACCGTGGGCCGTGACAGAGGAGATTTGCATCTCACAGCACAACGCTTTGACGCGACAGGGCAGGATTTGCGGTTCGAGTGGGATGGCAAAACCTACCAAAAGCGGCTTGAACTGATTGGTGGGTTTCAAGCGGAAAATGTGTTGCTGGCCGCGGCGCTGGTGATTGCCTGCGGTGCTGATGCGGCCGATGTGTTTGACACGATTCCGCACCTGACCACCGTGCGGGGGCGCATGCAACTTGCGGCGACCCGCGACAACAGTGCTGCGGTGTTTGTTGATTATGCCCATACGCCTGATGCTGTTGCCACGGCACTGGCGGCGATGCGCCCGCATGTGATGGGCCGCCTGATTGCCATTGTGGGCGCTGGTGGGGACCGCGACGCGGGCAAGCGGCCGCTGATGGGCGCAGCTGCGGCACAGAATGCCGACATGGTCTTTGTGACTGATGATAACCCCCGATCAGAAGACCCTGCGACGATCCGCGCCGCAGTTATGGGCGGCTGCCCTGATGCAACCGAGGTCGGTGACCGCGCCGAAGCGATCTTGCGCGGGGTGGATGTGTTAGAGCCGGGCGATGCGCTGCTCATCGCAGGCAAGGGGCACGAGACAGGCCAGACCATTGGCGATGATGTGCTGCCCTTTGACGATGTAGAACAGGCCAGCGTCGCGGTGGCGGCGTTGGACGGAAGACTTACCTGATGGAGATTCTGGCATGAGCTTGTGGACAGCAGCAGAGGCCGCGGCAGCAACCGGTGGCCGTGTGCAGGGCGATTGGTCCGTGAACGGTGTGTCGATTGATACGCGCACGATTGAAGCGGGTGATTTGTTTGTCGCACTCAAGGATGTGCGCGACGGGCATGAGTTTGTCGCTATGGCGCTGGAAAAAGGGGCAGGGGCAGCTTTGGTCTCGCGCATACCCGAGGGCGTGGCAGCAGATGCGCCGCTGCTGATTGTGGATGATGTGCAAAAGGGTCTCGAAGCCCTTGGTGCTGCGGCACGGGCCCGCACGGATGCCAAGGTGATCGGGATCACCGGCTCAGTTGGCAAAACCTCGACCAAGGAAATGCTGCTGGCAATGCTCGCGAACCAAGGGCGCACCCACGCGTCGATCGCCAGCTATAACAACCATTGGGGTGTGCCGCTGACGCTGGCGCGGATGCCAGCAGATACCGAATACGCGATCATCGAGATGGGCATGAACCACCCCGGTGAAATCTTGCCGCTGACCATGCTGGCGCAGCCTCATGCGGCGCTGATCACAACGGTGGCAGCTGCGCATCTGGAAGCGTTTGAAAACATCACGGGTATCGCGCTGGAAAAGGCGAGCATCTTTGACAGCCTGCCCATAGGCGCACCAGCAGTCTATAACGCCGATGTTGAAACCTCTGCCATTCTTGCGGCCAAGGCGCACGACAAGCGTTTGCACGGTATTGCTTTTGGCGAGCACGGGTTCGACTGGAAGCTAAAAGAGCTGACCATTCAGGGCGACACTACTGTGGTGCAGGCCGAATTTGACGACAAGCCGATCCTGTTCAAACTTGCCACGCCGGGGCGGCATTTTGCGATGAACGGCCTTGGGGCGCTGGCGATTGTGCAGGCGATTGGTGCTGATCTGGCGCAGGCGATAGCCGTGCTGGGCCGCTGGACACCGTACAAAGGGCGCGGCCAGCGTGAGGTGATCCAGCTTGACCCGACAGAGGCGCAGCAGCGTTTGTCGCTCATTGATGACAGCTATAACGCCAACCCGACCTCCGTCGCCGCGTCCTTGGAAGTGCTGGCAGGGGCCGCGACAACCGATGGTGTCGGCCGGATTGGAAAGGGGCGGCGGATCGCGTTTCTGGGCGATATGAAAGAGTTGGGCGAGGATGCTGTCGCTCTTCACGCCGGCATTGCGCATCTGGATGCGACCAAGGCGCTGGACGTGATCCACTGCGTAGGCCCCCTCATGCGCGCGCTCTATGATCTGTTGCCGACGCAGCAGCGGGGGGAGTGGTTTGAGACTTCCGAGCAAATGTGCGAAGGGCTGCGCCACAAAATTGACGCGGGCGATGTGGTACTGGCCAAAGGGTCGCTGAGCATGAAATTAGGTCTGATCGTTGACGCCATCCGCAAAATGGGCCATCCGGTAACAGACGTGTGACACCCCTATAGGGGCGATGCGGGCAACAGACCTACAAGATGTGGGAAAGCGCCCGCTGATTTAGTAAGGACGATGTATGCTCTATTGGTTGACCCTGCTGTCGGATGGCGGCGATTTTTTTAACCTGTTTCGCTACATTACCTTTCGGGCGGGTGGCGCGTTTATGACGGCGCTTATCTTTGGCTTTCTTTTCGGAAAACCGCTGATCAACATGCTGCGCCGGACCCAAGGGAAAGGCCAGCCGATCCGCGATGACGGCCCCGAGGGGCATTTCGCCAAAGCCGGGACGCCAACCATGGGCGGTCTGCTCATTGTAGGCGCATTGCTGACCTCGACGCTGCTTTGGGCGCGTCTGGACAACCCGTTTATCTGGATGGTTCTTTTTGTCACCATGAGCTTTGCCGCGATTGGTTTTGCTGACGACTACGCCAAAGTGAGCAAGCAGACAGTGGCGGGCGTTTCTTCCAAAGTCCGGTTGCTTTTGGGGTTTGCCATTGCGGGTGTCGCGTCCTATTGGGCGGCTCAATATCACCCCGAGAACCTGCAGTACCAACTGGCCTTGCCGGTTTT
>CBDTVN010000083.1:0-12535 GCA_965364195.1 uncultured Sulfitobacter sp.
GGCAATGTTGTGGACGGTATTCTGTTTAAAGGGCCAAAAGCGGAGCAGTCCCGGCGGATTGACTTGCCCACGGTGGGGCCTGAGACGTTTGACACCGCACATCGTGCGGGCTTGCGCGGTGTTGTCGTGGATGCGGGAGATGTGTTGGTGCTGCATCCCAAGGAGTGTGCTGCGCGTGCGGATGCCCATGGCCTTGTCTTTTGGTCGCGGACAGGCGAATGACCCCTCTGCGGGTGTTTATTCTTGCAGGGGAGCCATCGGGGGATAAGCTCGGTGGTGCACTTATGGCAGGGCTGAAGGCATTGCGTCCCGATGTGACGTTCGAGGGAATCGGCGGCGTGCAAATGCAGGCCGAGGGATTACAAAGCCGCTTTGACATGAACGAGTTGAGCGTGATGGGACTGGCCGAGGTGCTGCCCAAATACCGGCACCTCAAGCGCCGTATTGCGGAGACTGCAAAGGCGGTGATCGAGATGCAGCCTGATGTGCTCATCACCATCGACAGCCCTGATTTCTCGCTGCGTGTGGCCAAGCTGGTGAAGGCAGGCAGCACAATCCGCACCGTGCACTACGTAGCACCGACGGTTTGGGCATGGCGGGCAGGGCGCGCCGCCAAGATGGCACGTCACATTGATCATGTGCTTGCGCTTTTCCCGTTCGAGCCGCCATTGATGCAAGCCGCTGGTATGCGCTGTGATTTTGTGGGTCATCCCGTTGTGGCAGAAGCTGTTGCGACCAAAGTTGATGCGAAGCGTTTTCGCGCAGATCACGGTATCGGTGACGCGCCTTTGCTGATGGTCCTTCCCGGCTCGCGGCGTGGAGAGGTGGCGCGCCTCGGTCCACGCTTTTCGGATGCTGTCGCGCGGGTGAAGGCGAAAATCCCTGACCTAAGGGTTGTCGTTCCTGCCGCTGGCCCTGTTGCGGATGCGGTCAAGTCGCTGACAGCCGCATGGCCCGATACAACAGTGCTTGATCCACGCGAGGGCGATTATGCTGCTGCCATGGATCAAAAGCGCGCAGCGTTTTGCGCCGCCGATGTGGCACTTGCCGCCTCTGGTACCGTCTCGCTGGAACTTGCCGCCGCCGATACACCCATGGTTATCGCCTATGATATGAGCCCGCTGAGCCGTTTTATCATCAGCCGCATGATGTTGGTGGATACGGTCACACTTGTGAACCTCGTCTCGGACACACGGGTGGTGCCGGAGTTTATCGGTAAGGCCTGTGATCCTGCGCTGATTGCCACTGGCATTGCAGATGTCATGGCCGCACCTGACCTTCAGCGCGCAGCTATGGCCCTCACGATGGAGCGGCTCGGGCGTGGAGGCGAGGCCCCCGGCTTGCGCGCAGCGCGGGCGGTTCTCGACGGGTTGGATCAGGTATAGTTAGCCGCGGTGAATCCAGCCACCGCCAAAGATACGGCTGCTCTCGGGATCGTAGAAGACACAAGCCTGACCGGGACTTACACCTTCTTCTGCAACCAATAGTTCAACCTCACCAGTTGTCGCCGTGATCGGGCGCAGGATCGCATCCACCGGTGGTCGGGTCGAGCGAACGCGTACTGTTACAGGCCACTCCGTGCGGGAGGTGAATTCCTCATCACCGAGCCAGTTGATCTCTTTAAGCGGTACCGTGCGGGTCGCCAGCATTGCCTTCGGCCCCACAACAACGTGCTTGAGGTTCGCATCAAGGCGCACCACATACAGCGGCTCAGCCAGACCGCCAATGCCAAGGCCACGCCGTTGGCCGACCGTATAGTTGATCACACCGTCATGCTTGGCCAGCACACGGCCTTCGGTATCTACAATATCACCGGGATCAGCCGCTTCGGGCCGTAGCTTGCGGATAACAGAGGCATAATCACCATCAGGGACAAAGCAGATATCCTGACTGTCAGGCTTGTTCGCCACGCGCAGCCCGTATTTCTCGGCCAATTTCCGGGTGGCTTCCTTGGACGGCAAATGCCCCAGCGGGAAGCGTAGGTAATCAAGCTGCTCCGGTGTGGTGGAGAAGAGGAAGTAGCTCTGATCTTTGCTGGCGTCCGCAGCGGCGTGCAGTTCAGGACCGTTGGCCCCCATCATCCGCTGAATGTAGTGACCTGTCGCCATGCAATCGGCCTCAAGGTCTTTTGCGGTCTCCAGCAAATCCTTGAATTTCACACGTTCATTGCAGCGGATGCACGGCACAGGTGTCGCACCGCCCAGATAGCTGTCGGCGAATTCGTCAATCACCGCGTCCTTAAAGACGTTTTCATAGTCGAGCACGTAATGGGGAAAGCCCATGTCTTCGGCCACGCGGCGGGCATCATGGATATCGATTCCCGCACAGCAGGCCCCTTTTTTCGCCAATGCCGCACCGTGATCATAAAGCTGGAGCGTCACGCCAACGACGTCGTACCCTTGCTCCGCCAGCATCGCGGCGACAACCGAGCTATCGACACCACCTGACATCGCCACCACCACGCGGGTGTCTGCGGGCGCTTTGGCAAAGCCAAGCGAATTGAGCGGTGGTGTTTGGTCAAGCGGCATGGGGTTTTATCCTGTGGGGTGGTGTTATTGTGGAATATAGGAAAATGCGAACTACTCACAAGGGGCGGCTTCATTTGTCTTTAACGGACGTGGCGCAATGGTGTCTTTGTAAAGAGGATGGTGTTGTACAATGTATTTAAAGAAAGTTGATGGCCCGCGTGCTGTAACCCTTGCCGATGGCACGGTGATGTCGATGGCGGATCTGCCGCCGGTTGGCACACAGCGTTGGGTTGCATCGCGAAAAGCGGCCGTGGTCCGCGGCGTAGTCTACGGTTTGCTGAGCAAGGATGACGCGCTTGACCGCTATAACCTAAGTGATGACGAGTTCATAGAATGGGTTAGGGCAGTATCTACCCACGGTGAAGTTGCGCTAAAAGCGACAATGGTTCAAAAATATAGACAACTTTAGGTTGTTTAAATACACGCATTGGTTATGTTTAATCCTTAGTTAACCTTTTTTGTTCACGATTAGGTCCATAGAACAGTCCTTATCTGGCGGAGTTGAACAATATGCGCGTCTTGCTTGTCGAAGATGATCCTACCACCTCGAAAAGCATCGAATTGATGCTGACCCATGCCAACTTAAACGTCTATGCGACGGATCTGGGGGAGGAAGGGATCGATCTGGCGAAGCTTTATGACTACGATATTATCCTACTTGACCTCGATTTACCGGATATGACGGGTCACGAAGTCCTGCGCCAATTGCGGCTTAGCCGTATCGAGACGCCGATTTTGATTCTCTCCGGTGCCGATGATACAGAGAGTAAGATCCGGGGCTTTGGCTTTGGCGCAGATGACTATCTGACCAAGCCGTTCCACCGTGAAGAACTTGTTGCCCGAATCCACGCTATTATTCGCCGCTCCAAAGGGCACTCTCAATCCTTAATCGATACGGGCATGATTTCCGTCAATCTGGACGCAAAGACCGTAAGTGTTGAGAAAAAGCCGGTGCACCTCACTGGCAAAGAATACCAGATGCTGGAATTGTTGAGCCTGCGCAAAGGGACAACGCTGACCAAAGAGATGTTCTTGAACCACCTCTATGGTGGCATGGATGAGCCAGAGCTGAAGATCATTGATGTTTTCATCTGCAAGCTGCGCAAGAAACTGACCACCGCAACAGGCGGTTCAAGCTATATCGAGACGGTCTGGGGCCGTGGGTATGTGCTGCGTGATCCTGACCCTGTCGAGATGGATTTGGCTGTGAGCGCCTGAAAGGGCAGAAAACAAGAGTATTGACCTAGACCTGCCTTTGGTCGCGGCCTATCTAAATGTAGGTAGGCAGCAGCCAAAAGGGCAGGTTTTGTGACTTCTGAGACAATTGGTTTGAATTCTGATGTGGCGCTTCTCTCTGAGGAGCAGGCAGCAGCAGAGCTTGCGGTTTTGGCCGAGCAACTTTTAGAAGCGAACACTGCCTATCATACCGAGGATGCGCCGACGATATCGGATGCAGAATACGATACCCTCAAGCGCCGCAATGCCGCGATTGAGGCGCAGTTTCCAAATCTGAAACGCGATCACAGCCCTAGTGATCAAGTGGGTGCAGCAGTGGCCTCCGGTTTTGGCAAGATAAGCCATGATGTGCGGATGTTGTCACTCGGGAATGCATTTACCGATGAGGATGTCAGTGAGTTCGATACCTCTATTCGAAAGTACCTCGGCTTGGCCGCAGATGCGCCGCTGACCTATACGGCAGAGCCGAAGATTGACGGACTCTCGCTCTCCTTGCGCTACGAAAACGGTATTTTGGTACAGGCGGCCACCCGCGGCGACGGCGCTGTGGGCGAGAACGTCACAGCCAATGCCCGGACCGTTGCCGATATTCCGCATAATGTGACGGGTGCGCCAGACTTGCTTGAGGTGCGCGGTGAAGTTTATATGAGCCATGCAGATTTTGAGGCGCTCAACGCTCGGCAGGAAGAACGCGGCGGCAAGATATTTGCCAACCCGCGCAATGCCGCCGCTGGATCACTGCGTCAGCTTGACTCCGAGATCACCCGTGCACGGCCCTTGCGCTTTTTCGCCTATGCTTGGGGAAGTCTGTCTGAGCCGCTTGGCGACACGCAATCCGGCGCGATTGAGGCGCTCTCATCATTTGGTTTTGCCACCAATCCGCTCACGGAGCAGTGCGAAGGGCCGGCTGAGCTGATTGCACAGTATGCCAAGATCGAAGCAGCGCGGCCGGATCTCGGCTATGACATCGATGGTGTGGTCTACAAGGTGGACGATCTTGAACTGCAATCGCGTTTGGGTTTTCGCTCGACCACCCCCCGCTGGGCAATTGCTCATAAATTTCCAGCCGAGCTTGCGTGGACGACGCTGGACGGCATCGACATTCAGGTCGGCCGCACCGGCGCGCTTAGTCCTGTTGCGCGCCTCTCTCCGGTCACAGTCGGTGGTGTTGTCGTGTCAAACGCCACCCTGCACAACGAAGATTACATCAAGGGCCTTGATAGTAAGGGGCAAGAAATCAGGGGCGGAAAGGACATTCGAGTAGGTGATCTGGTGCAAGTTTACCGTGCTGGTGATGTGATCCCGAAAGTGGCTGATGTAGATATTTCTAAGCGCAGCCCTGATGCGGACGCGTTTGTATTTCCTGACGCCTGTCCCGAATGCGGTAGTGACGCGATCCGAGAGCCCGGCGATGCGGTGCGCCGCTGTACGGGCGGTATGATTTGCCCTGCGCAGGCGGTGGAAAAGCTCAAGCATTTCGTTTCCCGCGCGGCCTTTGACATTGATGGCATGGGCGCAAAACAGGTTGAGCAGTTCTATATTGACGGCTGGATCGCGGAGCCTGCTGATATTTTCACGCTTCAGGCGCGCTATGGCAGCGGCATGCAGCAACTCAAGAACCGTGAAGGATGGGGTGATAAATCCGCCAACGCACTGTTCGCCGCCATTCAAGACAAGCGTAGAATTCCCTTTGCGCGGCTCATATTCGGCCTCGGCATCCGGCACGTTGGAGAAGCATCGGCGAATATGATCGCGCTGCACTATGGCACATGGGATGTGCTGGCCCAAGCGATTGAGGACGCCAGCACTCAAGAGGGACCAGCGTGGGATGATCTGCTGGCGATTGACGGTATGGGCGCTGTCATGGCGGGATCGTTGGTCGGGGCCTTTGCCCAAGACGCCGAGCGCGCGTCCATCATGCGCTTGGTTTCTGAACTTGAGGTGCAAGAGGCCGTGCGCGCCGATACCTCAGGCTCCCCTGTTGCGGGCAAAACGGTTGTTTTTACCGGAACGCTGGAGAAAATGACACGGGCAGAGGCCAAGGCCCGCGCCGAGCGTTTGGGGGCCAAGGTTTCAGGCTCGGTCAGTGCCAAAACCGATCTGCTGGTCGCGGGGCCAGGTGCGGGGTCGAAGGCAAAGAAGGCAGCTGATCTTGGGATCGAGGTGTTGGACGAGGACGGTTGGCTCGCCCTGATCGCAAATACATGAGCACGCGGCCCGAGCCTTTGTTTCCGCTGTTTGCGGGGCTGGATACGCTGACAGGAATTGGCCCTAAGACGGCGCAGCATTTTGCAGGTCTTGGGGTGATTGCACCCCGTGATCTGCTGTTTACGCTTCCACAATCTGGTATTGACCGGCAGCTGATCGAAACAGTGGAGGGTGCGCCATTTCCCACGACTTTAACCGTGGCAGTGACCATCGGCAAACACTACCCTCCCCGCAACAAAGGCGGTGCATACCGCATACATGTGGAGGATTCCGAGACGTCTTTCCAGTTGGTGTTCTTCCATGCGCGTGGCAATTATTGGGAGCAAACCTTGCCTGAGGGCAGTCGCCGCATCGTATCCGGGCGGGTGGAGTTGTTCGACAGTGTCCCGCAAATGGTGCATCCTGATTTTACAGTGCCAGAGGACGAGGCGGACAGTATTCCGCGCTTTGAGCCGGTTTATCCACTCACCCAAGGTGTCACGCAAAAGCTGATGTATAAGGCCACGCGCGGCGCAATCGCTCTGATCCCGCCGATGGGTGAATGGATTGATCCAAGTCAGCTTAAGAAAGCCGAATGGCCTGATTTCAGTGCTGCCGTGTCCGCCGCCCATGATCCGGCCAGCTTGGGCGACATCGCAGCAACTGCACCGGCGCGGGAGCGTTTGGCCTATGACGAGTTGCTGGCGCATCAGATCACATTGGCGCTGGCGCGACAGGTGGAGCGGCGCAAGAAGGGCCGCATTGCGCATGCGACGGGGGTATTGCAGGCCAAGGTGCTGGCGGGTCTGCCATATAAACCAACAGGCGCGCAGAGCCGCGCGATTGCCGAGATCATCGCCGACATGGCGACCGAGCAGCGGATGAACCGCCTGCTTCAGGGCGATGTGGGGGCGGGGAAAACGCTGGTGGCGTTTATGGCGTTGTTAGCCGCAGTGGAAGCGGGCGGGCAGGGTGTCTTGATGGCCCCGACAGAGATCCTTGCACGCCAACATTTGCAAGGACTGCGCCCCTTGGCCGAGAGCGCGGGTGTCGTGCTGGAAATCCTCACAGGCCGAGATAAAGGGGCGGAACGCGCCGCGAAGCTTGCCGCACTTGAGCGTGGCGATATTCACGTGCTGGTCGGCACCCATGCTGTGTTTCAAGAGAGCGTTGTGTTCCATGATCTACGCCTTGCTGTGGTAGACGAACAGCACCGCTTTGGCGTGCGCCAGCGACTTGAGTTGGGGCGCAAGGGGCGCCAAGCTGATGTGCTTGTGATGACTGCCACGCCGATACCGCGCAGTCTCGCACTGGCGCAATACGGCGATATGGATGTGAGCGTGCTGGATGAAAAGCCGCCCGGTCGCAAACCGATCCAAACGGTTTTGATCAGCACCGAGCGTTATGAGGAGGTGATTGATCGCCTCAGCGCGGCCATCTCGGACGGGCGTCAGTGTTACTGGGTGTGTCCGCTGGTGGAGGAGAGCGAGGTCAGCGATCTGACCGCCGCAGAGGAGCGGTTCAAGCGGCTGCGTGCTGCATTGGGTGAGGGGGTTGTCGGGCTGGTGCATGGCCAAATGCCACCTGCCGACAAAGACGCTGCCATGGCTGCATTCCAACGCGGCGAGACGAAGCTGCTGGTGGCGACCACGGTGATCGAAGTTGGCGTAGATGTGGCCAATGCGTCGATCATGGTGATTGAGCGGGCCGAGAGTTTCGGTCTGGCACAGTTGCACCAGTTGCGTGGGCGGGTTGGCCGCGGCACGGCGGCGTCGAGCTGCTTGCTGATGTACCAAAGCCCGCTGACCGAGACAGGGCGGCAACGCCTCGAAGTGTTGCGCGAGACCGAAGACGGGTTTGTGATCGCCGAGACGGACCTCAAGATACGTGGAACAGGCGATCTGATCGGCACTGCGCAATCAGGTGTGCCGCGTTTCAAGGTCGCTGATCTTGAAAAACAGGCTGCTTTGATGGCCGTTGCCCAATCGGATGCGCGCAAACTACTCTATGAAGATCCCGCGTTGGAGAGCGATCGGGGCCGTGCAGCGCGGATGCTCTTGTGGCTCACGCGGCAAGATGAGGCAATTCGTTTGATTTCAGTGGGTTAATCTTGGATGTTCTGAAAAGTTCACAAATGTTCTCATAAAGTTCTTTACATGGCGTTAATCATATGAGAACAAAGTGGCAACAAGAACGGAGAGACACATGACCTTCTATAAAACAATCAAAGCCATCGCTACACGGTCGCAAGACACGCTTGTGCATGATGCGGCAGGGGCCGCAGCCTTGATTGTAATGCTTATGGTTGGTCTGCATCTTCCTGCGATTGTTTGAGTTTCTGCCTGCGCTCTCATGCCAGGGTCCGTTTTTCGGCGCATATGTCCCAAACTGATGCGCCTTACATGTCACGTTCTGCCTGTCCATGACATGTTATCTGGGGGTGCCTTTCCCCATCCGGTCCCTGTGTCCCACATGAGAAACGCTTTTTTGCGCCGCCATCCTTTTGGATGTGCGGCGCCTTTTTTTGTCTGTTAGAACTGTGACGTCAGGCGCCTGCGCTGCCCATCGCTTCGGCCAACGCTTCGATGCTGAGCAAAATTGAGGCGTGGCGATTCTTGTATTCAACCGCTGGAGTGAGAACTTCGAAGCCGTCAAAGGGCGCATCGGGCACGCCACCTTTGCCTTTCAGCATCGCTTTGAGCTGGTCGCGGCCCTTCTGCACGCTCTCCAGCGTTGCACCCTCTGATGCCTCCGCTGTGATGGCAGCCGCAGCTTGTCCCAAGGCACAGGCCTTAACGTCCTGTCCGAGTGCACTGAGGCGGCCGTCCGCCACACACACATCGACAGTCACACTCGACCCGCACAGGGGCGAGCGACGTGTCACACTTGCATCCGGTTCCTCCAGCCGCCCCAGATGCGGAATGTCGGCCGCGAGAGCGAGGATGCGGGCAGAGTACAGCTTGATCAGATCGGTATCGTTGGACATGGCATTTCCTTTGTCTGCCCTCTACATAAGCTTAACCAGTGCGGATGCAAAAACTTTTGAACGGGGTGCGCCACGATGTCCTTTGATCCATCTACTTTGAAATACAATGAGGCCGGTCTGATCCCTGCGATTGCGCAGGATTACGAGACGGGTCAGGTGTTGATGATGGCGTGGATGAACGCCGAGAGCCTGATGCAAACCCTTAAGAGTGGGCAAGTCACCTATTGGAGCCGCTCACGGCAAGAGTTCTGGGCCAAGGGGGCTACTTCGGGGCATGTGCAAACTCTCAAAGAGATGCGTGTGGATTGTGACCGCGATTGTCTGGTGATGCAGGTCGCCCAAATCGGGGCGGCGTGTCACACAGGCGCGCGGAGTTGTTTTTACACGCAAGTGACTGAGCAAGGAGAAGTTGATCTTACTTCAAAGGCTTAAGTACCGATCATTTCGCGAATATCCTCGACTGAACGCCCCTCGCTGCGGAAAAGCGCGATAGCGCGGGAATCATCGCGTTTCGCCAATCTCTTGCCTGCCTCATCGCGGATCAGGCGGTGATGGTGATAACGCGGTTGTGGCAGGCCCAGAAGACGTTGCAGGACGATATGTATGGGTGTGGCATCGAAAAGATCCCGGCCTCGCACAACGTGGCTGATGCCTTGTGCCGCGTCGTCGATGACAACCGACAAATGATATGACGTTCCCATATCGCGCCGCGCGAGAACGATGTCACCAACGGTTTGGATCATATCATTAGCAGAAATGTCGATGTTTTGCGCAGGGCCATCACCTTCTTCGATGAAAAGGAGAGGCCATTTCAACGCGGCAGAGGCGCGGGCCATATCAAGGCGTAACGGGATATCGTGGGGACGCTTGCCAGTTAAAGGCTGATCTGGCCTACAGGTTCCGGGATAGACTACACCATCTGGTCCCAACAGCGGTGCCCCTTCTTGCGGTGCGCTGGCGGCGGCGGCGATATCGGCACGCGAGCAGTGACAAGGATAGAGTATTCCGCGCTGCCAAAGATCGTCCAGTGCGGCGTCATATGCGGTTTGGCGCTCCGATTGGCGCATGACGGGAGTTCCCCATTGCAATCCAAGCCATGCGAGGTCCTCATAGATTTGCGCTTCCCATATGGGGCGTGCGCGTGACTGGTCGATATCCTCGATCCGCAAAAGGAACTCGCCTTGTGCAGCTTTGGCTAAATCATAGGCCAGCAGGGCGGAATATGCATGACCGAGGTGGAGTGGCCCTGTGGGTGATGGCGCAAAACGTGTCCGAAAGGTCAATACTTTTCAACCACGTAGACAGTAGAGCTCATGTCTTGTGTGGGCAGGTGGGGCCCGTGCTCGGCAAACAGCACACGTGCGGCGCTGCAATCAATCCACTCGTTCAAACGACCCGTTTGCATGGGGTCGGCAAGCGCGTAATCATTGAGGGAAAACACCAGTTTGCCTCCCCTTGGGAGGGCATGCATCAGTACGTCGATTGTGCTGCTCGGGGCTGCGCCGAGGCCGATCACGCCAACGGCGCTGATCACTTCGTATTTACCTTTCGGTGTTGCATCCGCTGCAATCGGGGACAAATCGCAGTATACCCCTTTTGCGCGAGATTGCTCGAGCATTGCAGGCGCAATATCAACACCATTGATCTGAGTGAAACCGGCATCCTTAAGCGCCTGACCCGAAAGGCCAGTGCCGCAACCGAAATCAAGAATTGTCGTTGATAAATCAGACACGTGCGCGGCCAAAGCCTCTGCGCAGCGGGCTGGGGTTGAATAGCCCTGAGCGGTAATATCGGCTTCGTATGTATCCGCCCAACTGCCGTAAAACGCGCGGGCTTCGTTTGCGTCACGCTCATGAAACGCTTGTTCTAAGAATATACTCATTCGGATACTTTAAGTTCGTTACCCTTCTTGTCCAGCACTAAGCCAGTCCTGCCAATCCGCTTTTGCGCGGTCTGTATAGGCTTTGTAGCGGTCCTTGCGTCCACGGCGGCCGCTTTTCAGGCCTTCCACAGGGGGAAAGAGGCCGAAATTCACGTTCATTGGTTGGAATGTCTTGGCCTCGGCGCCTCCAGAGATATGGGTGATCAGCGCGCCTGTGGCTGTCGTCGGCGGGGGAGTGTCCAATGCGCCGCCTTGGATTTCGGCAGCAGCAAGACGCCCCGCGAGCAAACCCATCGCGGCACTCTCCACATAGCCTTCAACACCGGTGATCTGGCCTGCAAAACGGATATGCGGCTGTGACTTGAGGCGCATCTGGCCGTCCAGCAGTGTGGGCGAGTTCAGAAATGTGTTGCGGTGGATGCCGCCCAAACGAGCGAAGTTGGCATTCTCAAGGCCGGGAATTGATTTAAAAACAGATGCTTGAGAGCCGTATTTCATCTTAGTTTGAAAACCTACGATATTGTAGAGCGTGCCGAGCTTGTTGTCGCGGCGCAACTGCACCACGGCATGGGCTTTTACATCGGGCTGGTGTGGATTGGTGAGACCCACAGGTTTCATCGGGCCAAAGCGTAGCGTTTCGCGCCCCCGTTCTGCCATTACCTCAATCGGCAGGCAGCCATCGAAATATCCTGCGGTCTCGCCTTCGTGAAACTCGGTCTTTTCAGCTGCGGCGAGGGCGTCGATAAAAGCCTCATACTGCTCTTTGTCCATGGGACAGTTGAGATAGGCCGTGCGCTCTTCCTCTGTCTCGCCCTTGTCATAGCGCGATTGCATCCACGCTTTACTCATGTCGATGCTGTCGTGGTAGACAATTGGCGCGATGGCATCAAAAAACGCCAGCGCTTCGGCTCCGGTTTCTGCGGCGATGGCAGCGCCGAGATCCGTAGACGTGAGCGGACCAGTAGCGATGATCCAATGGCCGCTGTCGGGCAGGGCGGTGATTTCACCGTATTCAACCGATATGTTAGGATGCGCGAGAAGCGCGTCTGTCACCGATTGCGCAAAGGGATCACGGTCCACAGCAAGCGCGCCACCAGCAGGCAGGCGATGTTTCTCAGCGGTGTCCATGATCAGACCGTTCGCTTTGCGCATTTCCCAATGCAGCAAGCCTACAGCATTCTGCTCACTGTCATCCGAGCGGAAGGAGTTTGAGCAGACCATTTCGCCCAACAGACCCGTTTGGTGCGCGAAGGTCTCCACCTTGGGCCGCATTTCGTGGATGACCACGTTAATGCCAAGGTTTGCGGCCTGCCATGCAGCCTCTGATCCGGCCATACCGCCGCCGATGATGTGTAATGTGTTATCCATGCCCCGCAGATAAGCCAGCAGCCAAGGTGGTGCAACAGCGCGCGCGCATATGCGATGCGGCAAAACTGCGCGGTAAGCGTGATCATTAGGTTTTTAGGAATTTGCCAAACTCGGGCAGGAGATTTGGGGTCGCCGCAGCGGGAATAAGGGGATCAGATGAGAGTCTGATCTGGAGGGACCTTCCGCTGGCGGCGACCCTAAATGGGGCAGCTTAGCTTGCCATGTCCTATTTGTGCCTTATTGTTGCCCGATTTCCTAGACGTAACTTGGCAACAGTGCGGTGCTGATTTGGAAACAATGGTTAATGTGCATGAAAATCCTCCGGTCACTAAATGCGCTGGGGGTTAT
>CBDTVN010000084.1:0-12425 GCA_965364195.1 uncultured Sulfitobacter sp.
ACCGCCGCCGTAACCACCGCCACCGCCGCCTTGCTGCTCATAGCCGCCGCCGCCGCCCTGCTGGTCATAACCACCACCGCCGCCAGAACCGCTATCGCCACGCCCGCCGATCATGGTCATTACGCCATCGTACCCCTGCAAGACAATCTCGGTCGAGTATTTGTCCTGACCGGACTGATCCTGCCATTTGCGGGTTTGAAGTTTGCCTTCGATGTAAACCGTGGACCCCTTTTTCAGGTACTGCTCGGCCACACGGACTAGACCCTCTTGAAAGATCGCAACAGAGTGCCATTCGGTTTTCTCGCGTCGTTCGCCCGAGTTCTTGTCCTTCCACGTCTCGGAGGTTGCAATGCGCAAGTTGCATACTTTGCCGCCGTTCTGAAAACTGCGCACCTCGGGATCACGTCCCAGATTGCCGATGAGAATTACTTTGTTTACTGAGCCGGCCATGCTGGTCTCCCTCTTGGTCTGTGATTGTGTGTTCCGTCAGGCATCATGCGAATCCCGCCAATGCGTATCGCCGCACTTATACCGTTATAGGCGGGCAGGGACACCGCGATTGTGTGTTAGGGCGCCTTCTCAAGGCCCAATGTACACGAAGGTCTGGTCATATTGGGTATAATTGTTATACGTTCCGCGAGAGGCGTTCTTGAGTGCAGGAGGCAGCATGCGCATAGCAGCAGTAGCATTGATTGCGGGCACGATGAGCCTTGGCGCACCTGTTAGCGCGGAGATTTTCTCGTCCAAGAGTCGTAGCAAGCTGTTTTCCACGCAGAAAAAGCTGCTCGATACGCGCGCATCCAAGCAGTATCACAGCTCCGCACGGCTTCAGCCGCCAAAAGTAATCACCCCGACCAAATGGGATGACGGCGCGTTAAAGATTAAGAAATATCGTGGTCGCTATAAAGGGCCATTCCTTGCTATGGCGCGTGCAGCAGCGGACAAGCATGGTATCCCACAAGATCTGTTCTTGCGCCTCGTCTATCAAGAAAGCCGTTTCAACCAGAACGCCATCTCTCATGCCGGCGCAATCGGTTTGGCGCAGTTGATGCCCGGCACGGCTAAGGAGATGCGCGTTGATCCGAATGTGCCACACGAGAATCTTGATGGCGGCGCACGCTACCTCAAAATTCAGTATAAAGAGTTTGGAACATGGCGGCTGGCGCTTGCGGCTTATAACGCAGGTCCGGGCGCTGTTAAGAAATACGGCGGTATTCCCCCGTTTCGCGAGACGAAGCAATATGTTCGTATTATTGCGGGCAAAGGCTGAAGCGATTTAACTTAACGTCAGTTTTTTCCGGTAACTCCTTATAAACCAAATTATTTCCCATATAAATAACGGGAAATGACGTCTGCTACAAACCAAAGCAAAAGAGCCGCCTGATTCACAGCGCTCTTTTGCCCAATTCTTGCCCCAATACCCTACGATAGGTTAACGGGTAACGAATTAGACGAGATTTTGTACCATGAGCCACGATATTTTCAATCAGCGGATCGCACGTATAAACAACCACTCCGACGGTGGTCGCGCCCATATGACCCGCACCGAAGGTGGCACGGCAACATCAATGTATAGCTCTCCGTCAATGGTTGGTGAAATTCCCAAAGCGCGCCGCAACGTGAAACCACTATTGCTAGGCGCCGTGTTGGGGATGATTGCAGGCACGGTTGCTGCCGGTTTGGAGAACCCTTCCATGCCGTGGGGGCCGGGATTTGAATATAACGAAATGATTGTTGTGCTGGCGCTCTTGGCGCTATGTGCCGGCCCGGTGATGGCGATTGCAGCCAGCGCGATGCGCGCCCGCTTTCCGTCCTTCTTCTTCTTCGCGGCGGCTTACTTTCCCTGCGTGATCGCAATGGCCCTGCTTGATTTGCCGCTGTTCTGATCAGCGCCAGCGGCCTGAGACCGTATCCGATGATCAACAAAACACCCGTCATAAGATCGAACAGCGACACAGGCCAGACCATTGGCGCAGCCAGGCCCACACCCGAGAGCAATCGCGCTACCGGGGCGGAATCAGTCCCCATTTGGAGCGGGCTCCCAGCAAGAATAGACATGGGATCAGGAACTTGCCGGCGCGGTTAAGCCACAGCGACAACAAGTAGTCCGGTCGTTAACGCGCCACTGTGGATGTTATTCAGCCGCCACATCCCCCATCTCGATCACCGGCTCCATCCCGTCAAACTCTTCTTGCGACAGGTGGCATTTGACCTGATGGTTTCCTTCCAGCATCTGCACGGGGGGCACCTCAGTCTCGCACAGATTCCCCGGCACGCGTGACTTCCAGCCACAGCGGGTCTGGAACGGGCAACCGGATGGCGGGTTCATCGCAGACGGGATATCTCCCTCCAGCACGATGTGCTTTTTCTTCACCTTTGTATCGGCAATCGGCACCGCAGACAGGAGAGCTTCGGTGTAGGGGTGATAGGGCGGTGAGAAGACCTGATCGGTTGTACCCAGCTCAACCACATGGCCCAGATACATCACCATCACGCGGTCACTCAGATAGCGCACGATGCTGAGGTCATGAGAGATGAACAGCAGCGTGGTTTTATGCTCGCGCTGGATTTCCATCAGCAGGTCAGTCACGGCCGCCTGCACAGAGACGTCCAAAGCTGACACAGGCTCATCCGCCACAACAATACGCGCATCTCCGGCAAAGGCGCGGGCAATGCCCACACGCTGCTTTTGCCCACCAGACAGCTGACGCGGCATCCGCGTCGCAAACTCACGCGGCAGCTTCACCAGATCAAGCAGTTCCAGCATGCGCTGCCAGCGCTCTTTCTCCGATTTCCCGATTCTGAAGATCTCCAAAGCACGTACAATCTGGCGGCCCACGGTCATCGACGGGTTAAGCGTGTCAAACGGGTTCTGGAACACCATTTGAATATCGGCGACATTCTGTGTGCTACGGTTCTCGATCGGCACATCGCCAATCCCTTCACCATCGAGCGTGATTGTCCCGTCTGTCGCCGTCTCCAGCCCCATCAGGACCTTGGCAAATGTGGACTTCCCACAACCGGACTCTCCCACAATGGCAAGGGTCTCCGATTCTCGCGCTTCGAAACTCAGAGTCTCGTTCGCCTTCACAACCTTGGTATCACCGCCGCCAAACATCGCATTGGCCGCCACTTGGTAGTATTTTTTGAGGTTGTCGATCTTGAGCACAACCTCGCCAATCTCGCCCTTCGTTTTGACCTCGGCCAGCTCCAGAGGCGCCTGCCAATCAATCTCGTCAAACTTGACACAGCGCGTTGCATGCCGCTCGTTTCCGGGCACGTCTTTCATGGTGATATGCCCCTGATCACAGCGGCCCGCTTCAAAGTAATCGCAGCGCGGGCCAAAGTTGCAGCCCTTGGGCCGCTCATGGGGCAGGGGAAAGTTGCCGGGGATGGCAATCAACGGCCGCGCATTCTTGTCAGCGCCGGGCAGGGGGATCGAGCGGAACAGCGCTTGGGTGTAGGGGTGCTGCATTTTGTCAAATACATCCTCGATGGAGCCGCGCTCAACCGCTTCACCGGAATACATCACACAAATCCGGTCACAGGTCTCCAGCACTAGCCCGAGGTTGTGCGAGATAAACAGCATTGATGTGCCGTACTTCTTGCCCAAATCCTTGACCAGCTCAACGACAGCCGCTTCAACTGTCACGTCCAAGGCGGTGGTAGGTTCGTCGAGAATAAGCAAGGATGGCTCGCTCATCAGCGCCATCGCAATCACGATCCGCTGCTGTTGGCCACCCGACAACTGGTGGGGATAGGACTCGAGGATACGCTTGGGGTCAGGCAACTTTACATCTGTCACAACCATCAAGGCGCGGTCGTATGCGTCCTTCTCCGACATCCCTGCATGGATCATCGGCACTTCCATTAACTGACGGCCAATCTTCATCGCGGGGTTCAGCGAGGCCATAGGCTCCTGATAAATCATCGCAATCTCGGAGCCACGAATATTGCGCAATTCCGCGTCCGACATTTCGCCAAGGTCTTGGCCCTTGAACTTGATCGAGCCACCGACAATGCGCCCGTTCTTGCCTAAATCCTGCATCACGCCCAGCGCGACAGTGGACTTCCCACACCCACTCTCGCCCACAAGGCCTACCGCCTCACCGGGTTTCACCGAGACAGAGAAATCCATCACCGCAGGAATTTCGCGCAACCGCGTAAAGAACGAAATCGATAGCTTGTCGATCTCAAGAATAGGACCCTCGTAATCGGTCTTGGGCATCTTAGTTCTCCTTCGCCAAACAAGCGCACCTTCGGTGTCTATCTTATTTGGCCATAAATCCTCCGGGGTCCGGGGCAGAGCCCCGAATTCCCCGCTCAAATTAAATCAGTCCCGCAAGCTTTCTTCGCGCAAACCATCCGCCAGCAGGTTCAACCCCAGCACCAACGTCAACAAGGACACCGCAGGGGCAATCGCCGCATGCGGATAGATCGACAGCAGACGCCGTCCCGCATTGATCGTGGTTCCCCAATCAGGGCTTTCCGAGGCCAGACCCAATCCAAAGAAACCAAGTGTCCCAAGCAGGATAGTGGTATAACCGATGCGCAAACAGAAATCGACAATCAGCGGGCCACGTGCGTTGGGCAGGATTTCCCAAAGCATGATGTACCATGGCCCTTCACCGCGCGTCTGCGCCGCCGCCACATAGTCGCGTGTTTTGATATCGAGGGCCAAGCCGCGCACGATTCTGAACACAGTAGGTGCGTTCACAAAGACCACGGAGACAAACACGACGAGTATCTCACCCGGCATGTTGATCCAGTCCAAACCAGCAGGCAGGCCGGGCAGGGTGTAGGCTTCGTTAGATACAATCGCACCATCGTTGGAGATCAACGACATATAGGCCCAGAACAAACCACCCAGCACAACGATGAGCAACGGTGTGCGCACGGAGGGTTGGGTGTAGTAGCGTGAGTTCAGCAGCACGCAGAAAAATGCGATGGGAAAGAAGAACAGCACCGCAGCCATATAGTTGGGAATACCCGTGGCCCGAATTTCCGGTGTGACCAGCAAGAAGAACAGCAAGATCACCGGAAACGCGAGGATGAGGTTTGCAAGAAAGCTCAAAACCGTATCGAGCTTACCGCCATAATATCCCGCAGGCAGGCCTAGCGTGATCCCCACCATAAAGGCAAAGAGCGTGGCCATGGGCGCGATGAGCACAACGATCCATGCGCCGTCAAAGAGGCGGCTGAACACGTCACGCGCAAGGTTGTCACCGCCAAGCAGGAAGTAGGCATATTCACCCTCATCAGCCCCGCTGAGCGGGGTACCTGGTACTTTGTTCTTCATGCCGGAATACTGGCTCAGTGTGTCGTGGGTAATGATCAGATCGAGGACTCCACCGAAGAAGCCCGCGAAGACCCAGAACATCACAAGGCCGAAGCCGATCATGCCTACGGTGCTGTCAAACAGCTTGCCGTAGAGGCCCAGTTTTCGTTTGAAGGTGATCGACACTGCATAGGTGACAATCAATGCGATCCACACTGGCAAAAGCTGCTGTGCCATACCGCCAATGATGCCTGCGCCTGTGCCCATAAAGACACCTGCCAGCACATAAAGGAGGATGATGCCCACTGTGACCAGCAGGGCGTATTGAATGATCATCCCGACAAAGCCGGACACGCCTTTGTCTGCTGCCATTGTCCCATCGGCGTAAGCGGCGCGGCCCCCATCAGAGGGCACAAGGCTCACGAGGATTTGCGCGATGATCGCAATAATCAGCACTGCAAAGGCGAGAAGGAAGAAAAGATTGAGCGGTACGAGCGCTCCGGTCCAGGTAAGTTGTTCCATATCTATGCCCTCCCTTATGAAATGCGAATGCGTGGATTGAGGAAGACATAGCCGATGTCCGATATGAGCTGCGTGAGCAGCACCACGATCACCGACACGACGGAGACAGCCAACAACAATTCAATGTCGTTGTTACCGGCGGCTTGCACCAGTACCCAGCCGAACCCTTTGTAGTTGAACAAGGTCTCGACGATGACGACACCGTTGAGCAGCCACGGGATCTGCAACATGATTACCGTAAAGGGCGCGATCAGCGCATTGCGCAATGCGTGCTTCATCACGATGTTCTTGAAGCTGACCCCCTTTAGGCGGGCAGTGCGGATATACTGTGCCGTCATAACCTCGGTCATCGACGCCCGCGTCATCCGCGCGATATAGCCCATGCCGTAGAGAGAAATGGTCAGCACCGGCAAAAAGAAGTTCTCGAAATTGGCATTCTCCATGGCGGAGGTTGCCGAGCCTTTGAACCACTTGAGCCCGAATGCCGAGGAGGCAAAGACTGCGATAAAGATAACGCCAGAGACATATTCAGGGGTGGCTGTACTAACGATGGACACGGTAGAAAGAGAACGATCAAGCTTTGATCCTTCGCGCATCCCTGCCAGCACCCCAATGACCAGAGCAGAGGGCACCATCAGGACCAACACCCAGAACATCAGCTTGCCCGTCAAGGCCAGCCGCGTGGCAACAATGCTGCCCACGTCATCCTTGAACACCGTTGATTGCCCCCAATCGCCTTGCAACACACCGCAAAAACTTGGCCGTTCCTCGACCGCAGTGCCTTCGTTAAAGCAGCGGCCAAACTCTGTGCCGTCGTCTTTCTCTGTCACCCAGCCCGGTGCAACGCCGAGCCATTGTGCAAATTTGATCGGCAAAGGCTCAAGATAGCCGCGATCTCCTAGATAGGAGGAGACGGCCTCGTCGCTCATGCGAAAGTTACCTTGGGTTTTGGCCAGCTTTTCGAGGTTCGGATAAAGGTTCGTCAGCCAGAATACGATGAACGTCAGGCAAAGCGCCGTCAGCAGCATCACACCCAAGCGTCGGAGGATGAAAATTCCCATGAATGGTCGTCCCTGTCGTTGGCTACAAACGGGTTGTCCCGTCTGCGGGGTTTGGGCAGTTGCCCGCGGCTTACGTGAATGGGGAACGGCGGAACGATAAAGCCCACCTTAAGCAGCGCGTGCTGCTTGTTTTAATATCTCTCCCCGGTTCGCGTTTCCGAACCCTGTTATTATTCAACGGTTCAATGGCTGAACCTTGTTATTCGATCGCCCGTATGTTCGGGCTTTGCGCGGGAAGGCAGTGTAGGATCCGTCTCCGCCCTTGCATGAGGCACCACTTAATCCGGCGCGTCAATAACAAGGGGGGGCGAATTTTTAGTTTTTAGCGACATGCAATGTCGGTTTTATGCACTTTTGGAGTGATTCTCTATTCTCCGACACGTATTCCCTGTGCACCCCGAAGGGGATGAAGTGCCCGGTTTGGGTTGGATTTGGGCGTGCGCAGCTGGCTCGGGCTTTGCCCTGTATGGTGTTGCATGAACCGCGTGAAATACGCAGCACTGCCAAAGCCCAGATGCTGCGCGATGTTGCGCGCGGGGTGGGTGGTTTCCACCAGCAGGCTGCGGGCGGCATGGACCACACGCTCACACAACAACTCTGCGGCGGTCTTGTCCGTGGCGAGTTTGACCACGCGGGTCAGATGTGTGGGCGTCACACCCAGCTCGGACGCATAGAACGAAAGCGAGGCACCGCTGGTGTAATGCTGCGATACAAGCTGGACAAATTGCCGTGAAAGCCGCTCCCCCGCGCTCCGCTTGGCGGGGACGTGCTCCTCAAATGTGATCTGGCGGCGCAGCCAAACGGAGATGAGCGCGACATGCGCCTCCATCGCGTCCTGAAATAGCGGTCGTTGGACGGATTGCTCGCGCTGCACCGCCTCGATGAAGGAGGACAGCTCGGACTGGACCTGAACATCCAGCACGCGCAAATGTCTGGGCATATCAGGCAGGCGCAAAGGCGTGCCAACCGGCACCGTCACGACCTGTCCCAAAGACTGACGTCCCAGCTCAACCGAGAAAAGCGTACCAGCAGGGATGAATACTGCATTGTGCGGACCAAGGCCGCGACGGCGCCCCTCAAGCAAAATGCGCCCCTGACCCCGCGTGAACCAAAAGAGTGAATGATAGGGGCGGTCATGGGCTAAGCCCAAGCGCCAACCGTCACCGCCCGCAAGCTGCGCCAAGGTCTGGATTTTTAGGGCGGTGTCGCTCATCTAAAGCTATCCTTGGTTGGTTTATGACAACGTATATACGACCATAGCGCGAATTATTGAGAGTAATAGCTTAAAATTACAACTAAGCGGGGTTATGCAGGTAAATGGAGCTGCTCCCATGCACTCATCTTGCTTCTGATCCATGTGCGTTGACGTTTTGCGTATTGCCGCGTGGCAATAATCGCGGCTTCGCGCGCATGGTCCAATGTGATCTCGCCGCGCAGATGCGCAATAAGCTCTGGCACCCCGATGGCCTTATGTGCGGGCAAGAGGGGATTATAGTAAGGCTCAATGGCGCGCACTTCATCAAGTGCGCCGCCCTCAAGCATTAGATCAAACCGCCGCTCGATCCGCCGCGCCAGCCAGTCGCGCTCGACGTTGAGGGCAATCGCTGTGCAGGCAGTCAGAGGTAAGAGAGGCGGCGGTGTGTCCGCTTGCCACCCCGCGAGGCCACGGCCCGTTGCGCTCAGCACTTCCCAGGCGCGCTGCACCCGTGCGCGGTTTGCGAGGTCGAGGATTTTTGCGGTCTGCGGATCAAGCTCTGCGATGAGCACTTCAAGCGCCATAGCGTCCGCCGTTGCGCGCACCTGTGGCGGTGTCGCGGGAATTTCGGCCAGCCCTTCGGTTAACGCTTGAAAGTAGAGGCCGGTGCCGCCCACGATGATGGGCCGCTGCCCCTCGGCAATAATTTGGGCGACTTCGCGCAGCCAATGACCAGTAGAATAGAGTGCTTCCTGCGCAAGATGGCCATACAGGCGATGGGGGGCTTGGGCCTCTTCCTCGGGCGAGGGGCGCGCGGAAATTACGCGCCAACAGCCATACACCTGACTTGCATCTGCATTGACAATGACGCCGCCGCCGCGCGCAGCAATCTCAAGCGCCAGCGCTGATTTGCCCGATGCCGTCGGGCCTGCAATCAAAACGGGGCGCTGTGCAGAAATACGGCCAAGCAAAGCTGTGCGTGCGTTATCCGACATTTCTTTGCTCTCCTTACCTGCGCCGCATTGAACATTGGCAGTATTTGCGACATTTTGCGCGCAAGCGAAAGCCTCCTGTTCAAACCATCTCAAAAGGTCTGCCCCTCATGTCCCAAAAGCCCAAAGCCGCCTATAAACGCGTGATGCTGAAAATCTCCGGCGAAGCATTGATGGGGGATCAAGGGTTTGGCCTGCACCCGCCCACGGTTGAACGGATCGCCAAGGAAGTGAAAAGTGTACACGACATGGGTGTCGAGATTTGTATGGTCATCGGCGGTGGCAACATATTTCGCGGCTTGCAGGGATCAGCGCAGGGGATGGAGCGGACTACGGCAGACTATATGGGTATGCTCGCCACGGTGATGAATGCGCTGGCTGTGCAATCCGCCCTAGAGGCCGAGGGCATCCACACCCGTGTCATTTCAGCGATCACCATGAACGAAGTGGCAGAACCCTATATTCGCCGCCGTGCTGTGCGCCACTTGGAAAAAAAGCGCGTGTGCATCTTTGCCGCGGGTACCGGCAACCCCTATTTCACAACCGATACCGCCGCGACCCTGCGCGCCTCCGAGATGTCCTGCGAAGCGATATTCAAAGGTACGAAGGTGGACGGCGTCTATGATAAAGACCCGGTCAAGCACGCGGATGCCAAGCGCTATGAGACGGTCAGCTATGATGACGTGCTGGCAAAGCGGTTGGGTGTGATGGATGCGTCTGCCATTGCTCTGGCGCGCGACAACAACTTGCCGATCATTGTCTTCTCATTGGACGAGCCGGGCGGATTCAAGGGCATCCTCGCGGGTGAGGGAACCTATACCCGCGTTCAAGGGTAATCCGGCAACTGATGAGGCGGGTCTTTTCAGTTGGGAATCTTGATTTTATCTGAACGGATGCCTGCCTATGTGACGTCCAGCATAGCCAATGGCGGGACAGTTTGACGGGGACGTTGCCTCGCACGCAAAGCGTTCTTTCATTGTCGCCATCAATGCTCTAAACACTGCGGCTAACAACATATGCTGAATATACAGACGAGGCGCTTATTCATGTCAGAAGACTTTATGCTCGATACCGATGATCTGGAACGCCGGATGACCGGTGCTCTTTCTTCCCTGCGTACGGAATTTGCGTCTTTGCGCACGGGACGCGGATCTGCCTCTATGCTGGACCCGATCAACGTGGATGCGTATGGCCAGATGACCCCGATCAATCAGGTGGGGACGGTCAACGTGCCAGAGCCGCGTATGGTCACGATCAACGTCTGGGATAAGGGGTTGGTGGGGAAGGTCGAGAAGGCCATCCGCGAAAGTGGTTTGGGCATTAACCCACAGCTGAACGGCACGATCATCATGCTGCCCATCCCGGAGCTGAACGAAGAGCGCCGCACCCAGCTGAGCAAGGTCGCAGGCGGGTACGCCGAAAATGCCCGCGTGAGCATCCGCAACATCCGGCGCGACGGTATGGACCAGATCAAAAAGGCCAAGGCCGATGGTATGTCCGAGGACGACCAGAAGATCTGGGAAGGCGAGATGGAAGAGCTGACGAAAAAGAAGATCAAAGCAATTGATGATGCGCTTGAAAACAAGCAAGCAGAAATCATGCAAGTGTAACTACTGTCGCCTCAATTTGGGCGGGCCGCCGTCCTAGAGGACCCCATACGATCTCAAATGCAGGCCCAAAAAATATGCGTCAGATTCTATGATAAAGCGCGGTAAGAAAAAGCTCGAACCGCTCGCTGTGCCAGAGCCTGGTGGTCCGCGTCACGTGGCAATCATCATGGATGGCAATGGCCGTTGGGCGACCCAACGCGGTCGGCCCCGGCTGTTCGGGCATCACTCCGGTGCGAAGCGCGTGCGTGAGATTGTGGAAGCCTGCCCCGATGTAGGGGTGGAGTACCTTACGATATTTGCCTTCTCGACAGAGAACTGGAAGCGGACGCAAGTGGAAGTGGCAGGACTGATGAGCCTGTTTCGCCGCTATATCAGCAAAGAAACCCGCGCATTGAACGAGCGCGGTGTACGGGTCCGGTTCATCGGTGACCGTGTGCGTCTTGATGATAAGCTGATCAAGCTGATGAATGAGCTCGAGGAATTCACCGCTGACAACACCAGCGTGCACCTGACCATCGCAATTAATTATGGCGGCCGCGACGAGGTTGCGCGCGCGACCAAGCGGCTGGCGCAGGATGTGGTGCAGGGGCGTCTTGATCCTGAAGAGATTGATGAAGAAACGCTGCCAAAGTATCTGGATACATATGTTTTACCTGATCCGGACCTTGTGATCCGGACCAGTGGCGAGGCGCGTATTTCCAACTTTCTGTTGTGGCAATCTGCCTATGCCGAATATGAATTTATCGACACGCTCTGGCCTGATTTCACCCGCGAGGAGTTCGCCAAGCTATGCGCCTCCTATGGCGGGCGGGATCGGCGCTTTGGCGGGGCCAAACGCTGAGGATAGATATGAGCACAAGTGAAAAATGGTCGGATTTAACCGTCAGGCTGGTCTCTGCGCTCGTGATGGTTGCGGTAGCTCTCATCGCTATTCTGGCAGGCGGCCATGTGTTTCATGTCCTTGTTGCGGTCATTTGTGGTTTGATGGTTTGGGAGTTGGTGAATATCGTCACCCCCCCCGAACGGCGTAATATTTCGCGGATTTTAGGCGCAATTACCGGAGTTATCACGCTGGTTTCTGTCTATATACCAGTTGGATTCGCGCTTCCGTTGCTGCTTGCACCCGCGCTGATTGGCTTTGGCCAATTGGAGAAGAACCGCACTATATTCATGGCATTTACCGTCATGATCATAATGTCGGGTTTTGGTATGATGCAGGTGCGCGATGATATGGGCATCGGCTGGATGCTCTGGCTTGTGGTGGTTGTCGTGGTCACGGATGTGTTTGGATACTTTGCAGGCCGCGCGTTCGGTGGTCCGAAATTCTGGCCCTCGGTCAGCCCAAAAAAGACATGGTCCGGCACGGCGGCAGGCTGGGTTGGAGCGGCGCTGGTTGGTTTGGTCTTTTCTATCAACACCGGCGTCGGGCTACAGCTCATCGGGATTTCAGTCGCAATTTCAATGGCCTCACAGATGGGTGACATCGCGGAGAGCGGGATGAAACGCAAAATGGGCGTCAAAGACAGCTCGACCCTCATTCCCGGCCATGGTGGCCTGATGGACCGCTTCGACGGTATGCTCGGTGCGTCTGTGTTCCTGCTGATCATCGGCCAGTTCATTGGCTTCCCCCCCGGTGTGGGCTGAAAGCATGCGGAAGATCAGTATATTCGGCGCTACTGGATCAATCGGGCAAAACACAATTGATCTGATTAAGCGTGCGCCGGATGAATACGATGTGGTTGCCCTTACAGGTGCGAGCAATATCAA
>CBDTVN010000085.1:0-12400 GCA_965364195.1 uncultured Sulfitobacter sp.
CAGCTGGGCACGGACGGTGCGCAGGGATTTGCGGTGGAATATGCAGGCGACGCTGTGCGTGCGCTGAGCATGGAAGGGCGGATGACCCTATGTAATCTCAGCATCGAAGGCGGCGCGCGCATGGGAATGATCGCCCCTGATGCGGTGACATTCGAGTATGTGCGAGGGCGTGCTTTTTCGCCGAAAGGTGTGGCATGGGACGCGGCGCTGGCAGAATGGCAGGACCTGCACTCGGACCCTGATGCAGGATTTGACCGTGAGGCGCATTTTGATGCGGCAGCCATCGCGCCAACTGTGACGTGGGGCACGTCACCAGAGGAAGCATTGCCGATTTCGGGCCATGTGCCGACACCGGGTAGGGGGGCGGGCGACGCACAGAACACGCGGGCATCGCTTGACTACATGGGGCTGGAAGCGGGGATGCCGTTGACCGAGATCGTCGTTGACCAGGTCTTTATCGGGTCTTGTACGAACGGGCGCATCGAGGATTTGCGCATGGCGGCCAAGGTTTTGGAGGGCAGGCAGGTGGTTGTGCCGGGGCTGGTTTCTCCGGGGTCTGCGCGCGTCAAAAAACAGGCCGAAGATGAAGGACTCGCACAGATATTTGTGCAAGCAGGGCTGGAATGGGCAGGGTCCGGTTGCTCTATGTGCGTGGGCATGAATGGCGATCTGGTAGACGCGGGCAAGCGCTGCGCCTCGTCCACCAACCGCAATTTCAAAGGACGGCAGGGGCGCGGCGCGCGGACCCACCTAATGAGCCCCGCGATGGTGGCAGCAGCTGCTGTGACAGGCCGCCTCGCCGATGTACGACCAATGCTGGAGGGGCGGATATGAGCGGCTGGAAATCACTTTCAGGCACCGCGGTCGCCTTGCCGCAATCAAATATCGACACGGACCAGCTTATCCCCGCACGGTTCATGTCCCAGCCGCGCAGCGCGGGGTATGGCGGCTTTTTACTCTATGACGTTCGCACGGACCAAGAGGCTCATCCACTGAACCGGCATGCGCCAAAAGTACTGGTGGCGGGGCGCAATTTTGGAAGTGGTAGCAGCCGCGAGGCGGCAGTCTATGCGCTGGTGGATTACGGCATCAGGGCCGTGTTCGCCCCCAGCTTTGGCGACATTTTTGCGGGCAATGCAGTGAACAATGGATTGCTGGCCGCACAGATTGACGAAGATATTGCCGCCACGTTGATCGCCGCCATGGGAGACGCAGCATGCGCGGTGCAAGTCGATCTGACGTCGGGCCGCGCGACGATAGCAGGACATGAGATCGGTTTCGACCTCGATCCCGTGCGCCGCCAGAAACTGTTAAACGGGTGGGATGATATCGATCTCACCGCCCAGTATTCCGAACAGATAAAAGCGTTTCGCGCGGCACGGTTTGCTGCGCATTCATGGGCTATGCCCGGCATTTGAATCACCACCAATGGCGCAAAACGCGTCGCACATTAGGGAGAAAGACCAAATGAAACATACACTTCTCGGCGGTATCCTTGCCACAACAGCGCTTGCTGGTACAGCATACGCCCAAGAGACGCTAACGGCCGTTCACGCGTTTCCTGAATCACTTGTCTACACCAAATCCTTTCTTGAGTTCGTCGACAAGGTGAACGCGGCAGGCGAGGGCGTGGTGCAAATCGAAGTGCGCGGTGGACCGGAAGCCATCGGCATGTTCCAGCAGCCTGATGCGGTGCGCTCCGGCGTGGTCGACATGGTCTACACACCGGGCAGCTTTTACGCCGGTGCGTTGCCGGAAAAAGACGCGCTTGTGACGTCGAACAAAGTCGCCTCCGAAGTGCGTGAGAATGGCGGTATCGAGCTGATCGACCAGATTCACCAAGAGAAGATGGGCGTCAAATATCTCGGCTGGTTCGATTCCGGTGTCTGTTATAACCTTTGGACACGCGAAGCGCCCACACTTGATGATGGCGGAAACCTTGATGTCTCGGGCCTCAAGTTGCGCGGAAACGCGGTCTATAACGCGTTCTTCACCGACTATCTGGATGCACAGGTGATCGACCTTCCGACCACCGAAGTATACTCCGCGCTGGAGCGTGGTGTGGTGGATGCGACAGGTTGGACACAGATTGGCCTGATCGATCTTAAGTGGAACGAGTTTCTGAACTACCGCATCGAGCCGTGCTTTTTCTCCACCGACCTTGGCACGATCGTGAACCTTGAGAAATGGAACAGTCTCTCCGAAGAAGCCCGCACAATCGTGCAGGATGTGGCGATTGCCCATGAAGCGGAATCAGCGGCCAAGCTCGGCGCTGTGCGCGACGAGGACTTTGCAGCACTTGAGGCGGCAGGCATGGAAGTTGTGACCCTCGAAGGGGCGGCGGCGGATGCCTACCTTGACGCGGCTGTCTCCAACACGTGGGACCGCATGAAGACGCTGATGGAAGAAAGCCCGCAAGGCGCGGGTAACTTCGACAAGCTGATTGAGCTTTTCTACACCAAATAAACAGTAAGCGCGTCGGGGGATCTCTCCGGCGCGCATTTTAAGTCAGGGATACGCAATGAACGTGATCGGCAGGCTCTATCTTTGGGTGTTATACGCGATGGCGGGCATTGCAGGGGCGATGCTTATCTGGCTCATGATCTCTGTTGTGACCTCGGTTGTGATGCGAAATCTGGGGCTACAGCCGTTTGCATGGCTGTTCACTTCCTCGGAATACGCGATCCTCTATATGACCATGCTGGGCGCGCCGTGGCTGGTACGTGAAAAAGGACATGTGCATATCGAACTGGTCACTGCCGTTCTACCCGCACCTGCGCGCCGTCTCATGAGCCGCAGCGTGGCCGCTCTTTGCGTTGCGGTTTGTGCGCTGCTTGCGTGGAAGGGGGGCGAGTTGATGCTCACCAACATTGCGCGCAATGATCTCGATGTGCGGGCCTATTACTTCCCCAAATGGATACTCACAGCGACCTTCCCGATCAGCTTTGGGTTGATGGCGGTTGAATTTAGCCGCTTTGTCTTTGGCTCTAATCTTATGCACTCCGGCGAAGCAGGAATTCACGAATAATGGAATGGTTCGAAGCGCTTGGCCTGCTGATTGGCACGATTATGTTGTTGATGGCCATTGGCATGCCTGTTGCGTTGGCATTTCTTGCGGCCAATATCTTGGGCGCGTGGCTGTTCATGGGCGGTGCACGTGGTGTGACGCTGATGCTCAACAACGGCTTCGGGAGCCTCACCAATTTCGCACTTGTACCGATCCCGCTGTTCTTGCTGATGGGCGAGATTTTCTTCCACACTGGCCTTGGCGCGCGGATGTTCAATGCCATCGACAAGCTGTTGGGACGTCTGTCGGGGCGTCTGAGCTATGTGACCGTGCTGGGCGGCACGGCCTTTTCGACGCTCTCGGGCTCCTCCATGGGGTCTACGGCGCTGCTGGGATCGCTCATGGTGCCGGAGATGACCGACCGGGGCTATAAAAAGAAGATGTCGATTGGCCCCATTCTCGGAACGGGCGGTTTGGCGATCATCATCCCGCCCTCCGCACTTGCTGTACTGCTGGCGACACTGGCGCGGGTGGATGTGGGCGCGCTGCTGATTGCGGGGATCATACCGGGCCTCATTCTGGCGAGTTTTTATATCGCCACCATCTTTATCCAGACCAAGATCGACCCCGATGCTGCCCCCGCCTATGACGTCGAGACGCTGAGCATGGGGCACAAATTGGGACTGCTGTTCAAAGATATCATGCCAATGTTGTCGGTGATGGTGCTGATTGTGATCGGCATGGTCGCAGGCTTGATCACCCCGTCCGAGGCGGCAGCATTTGGTGCTTTGGGTGTCTTGGTGTTGGCCATAATCTTCCGCTGTCTCACGTGGGAGGCGATGAAACGCTCGGTTGTGGGTGCGATGCGGGTGACGCTGATGGCCTATCTCATCGTCTTTGGCTCTGCGACGTTCAGCCAGCTTTTGGCCTTCTCGGGGGCAAGTTCGGGTCTGATCCGCTGGGCGACATCCTTTGATCTGGCTCCGATTGCGATGTTGTTGGCGATGTTTGCGGTGTTGTTGTTGCTGGGAATGTTCATGGAGCAAATCTCCATGATGCTGCTGACAGTCCCGATCTTCTTCCCCTTGGCGCTCTCGCTTGGGTTTGATCCAATCTGGTTCGCGCTCATTATTCTGCTCGCTTTGGAGATCAGCTTTACCACGCCGCCCTTTGGACTATTGCTGTTTGTGATGAAAGGGGTGGCACCCAAAGATACCACGATGCGCGAGATATACGGTGCTGCGATTCCTTATATCGGGTGCTCGATGCTGCTGGTTGTGCTGCTGATCATCTTCCCGCAATTGGCCTTGTGGCTTCCAAGCCTGTGATTTGCACCTTGTAAGCGCACGGTTTCGGGTGTCGAGTAGGCCGGATGAAGCTCAACGGACCCTTCCTGTTCATACTCGCGACCCTGATGATCGACGCCATTGGTGTCGGCATCGTCTTTCCGATCATGCCCGACCTGATGGACCGCGTCGGCGCAGGGAGCACGGCCGAAGGGGCCTTGTGGGGCGGGGTGATGATGTCGGCCTACGCCGCTGCGATGTTTCTGTTTGGGCCCATCGTAGGAAGCCTTTCGGACGCTTACGGGCGCAGACCGGTCCTGATCGCAGCGCTTGCGACGCTGGCGATCGATTATGTTATTATGGCGATGGCCGAGACCTATTGGGTATTGCTCGTTGGGCGCGTGATCGCGGGTATGGCAGGGGCCACCTATATCACCGCGACGGCCTATATCTCCGACATCGCAAAGCCGGAGGAGCGGGGGGCCGCGTTTGGCATGATCGGTGCGGCCTTCGGGATCGGCTTTGTCTTTGGTCCTGCGTTGGGCGGGATGGCCTCGGGTTGGCACATCACGGCGCCATTCTGGATTGCTGCAGGTCTCTCCACGCTCAATGTCATTTTCGGCATCTTCATCCTGCCGGAATCGCTGAAACCGGAGAAGCGCAGGCCGTTCGGTCGACGTGATCTCAACCCCTTCGGCACGATTTTGCGCGCTTTCGCGATACCGGGGCTCGCGATCCCACTGATATGTATTTTCGTGTTCGAGTTCGCAAACATGGTCTACCCAACGCTTTGGGCATTCTGGGGGCGTGAAGTGTTTGGCTGGGACGGGTTCACCATCGGGTTGACGCTTTCGGTGTATGGTATCCTGATTGCCGTGGTGCAGGCGGGCCTGTTGCCGCAACTGACCAAGCGGTACGGCGATTACCGGACCCTGATGATTGCCACTGTGGCGGCTGTGATCGGGCTGGTGGGTTTCGGGTTCTCTACGGCTGCTTGGGCGGTGGCACTGGTGCTCCCCATTGCAACGCTGGCGGATATGGCACCGCCCTTGATGACGGCATTTGCCGCCAACCGCGTGGGCGAAGACAGTCAAGGGCTGGTGCAGGGGGTGATTGCAGCTCTTGCCTCTGTTGCTGCGGTGGCGGCACCTCTTGTGCTGACGAACGTGTTCGAGGAGTTTGTAAGTGGCGAGGGCCTCTATTTCCCCGGCGCACCGTTTCTGATTGCAGCGGTGCTGGTGGTTGCGATTGTTCCGCTCCTTCTCCGCCTTAACCCAAATCGACAAGGTTGACGCTTACGGATGCCGCCCGTCTATCCGAGCACAGTCAACCAGACCCAGACTGTCACGATAGAGGATGCCGTTGAAATTAGGACCGATGATGCGGCTACACGCTGCCCGCGTCCGTACATGTTGGCAAATATATAGGCATTGAACCCCGGTGCCATGGCCGCTGTGAGCACGCCGGAGCGGAACAAGTCCGGCGGCACTGACAGCGCGGACCCCATCGTCCAGACAAGCGCGGGGTGCACCATGAGCGTAATGCAACAGACCATCGCGATGGCTTTCATATCCCCCTCGGGCTTGTACTGGATCAGCACGCCACCCAAGGCAAAGAGTGCTGCGGGCAGGGCAGCCCGTACGATTAACGATAGGGCATCATCCACAACGGAAGGGATGATAAAGCCTGTGAAGTTGACAACAAACCCGGCAAGGATGGCGATAACAAGCGGGTTATGGAACATTGCGCGGCTGACAGAGCGCACCAGCGCCACACCGCTTTGCCCCTTGTTGCGCACAAATTCCATGACGGTAATGCCAAGGCCATAGCAAAAGGGAGAATGGATCGCGATAATCATATAGTTACCTGTGAGCTGGTCAGGACCATACGCGCGCTCGGAAATCGGCAACCCGAGCAGGACAGAGTTGGAGAACAAACAGCAAAAGCCGATGGCAACGCAGTCTTCCCAATCGCGTTTGAAAAACACCCGCGCCCCGATCATTCCAAGGGCAAAGCAGATCGTGGCCCCTGTGTAGAAGCTGAACAGCAAGCGGGCGTTGAATGCCGCACTCAGATCGAGGTTTGCAATCGCCTGAAACAACAGACAAGGCACAGCGAAACTCTGTGCAAACCGCAGGACACCATCAACCCCCGCCACCGGAAACAGGCCGCGCCATACTGCAACATAGCCAAAGCCGATAACCAGAAATACCGGCAGAATAACGTCAAGGAGCAGTTGCATGGGGCGTGGTCTCGGTTGTGGTTACGTACGCCTTGGGAGGAATTCAGCTGAGATCGAAGTCGAGCTGCATGCCGTCAAAAGCGGGTTGGATATGGTCGGGCGTCTCTGCCGCGATGGTGGCATAGTCGAGATCATTGTGCATGTTGGTGAGCACGGCCTCGCGCGGCTGTACCTTTTCGATCCACTCAAGCGTCTGTGACAGGTGGCTGTGCGTGGGGTGCGGATCACGGCGCAGGGCGTCCACGATCCAGCAGCGCAGGTTGTCGAGGTGATGCCAGACATCGTCAGGAATGCTTGCCACATCAGGAAGATACGCCACATCGTTCACGCGAAACCCCAACGCATCCATACCACCGTGGGGCACAAGGAAAGGCGTGAATGTGAGCGGCCCACCGGGGCCATCAATCACCACATCGCCGTCCATCAAATTCATATCGAGGATGGGCGGATACATCGACCCTTGCGGTTGGATGAACGCATAGCCAAAGCGGTCTATGAGCGCATCATGGGTAGGTTGGTCCGCCCAAACAGGCAAGCGCGCGCGCATGTTGATCACGATCATGCGTAAGTCGTCCATGCCATGCACATGGTCCGCATGGGCGTGGGTATAGAGCACAGCGTCAAGGCGCCCAACTCCCGCATCGAGGAGTTGGCTGCGCATGTCAGGCGAGGTGTCGATCAAGACGGACGTGGTGCCAGCGTCGGTGATGCGTTCCACCAAAATCGAGCAACGTCTGCGCGCATTGCGTGGCTCGTTTGGATCGCATGCGCCCCAGACCCCGCCCAAGCGCGGTACGCCACCGGAGGAGCCGCAGCCAAGGATGGTGATACGCATGGTGTCAGTCATGAGGGTGCCCCATATGCAGCAACCTTGGTGAACAGACGCTCGAAATTCGCCTCCGACTGTGCGGCAAAGTCAGCGTACTCCATACCAAATGTCTCCGCTGCTTTGCGCGCTGTGTGGGCGGTGAAGGCAGGCTCGTTGCGCCGACCACGCTGGGGTGGGGGCGCGAGGTAGGGGCTGTCTGTCTCGACCAAGATACGCTCGACCGGTGCTGCGGCAAAGATATCACGCAACTCTTGGCTTTTTGGAAATGCGGTGATGCCAGACATGCTGAGGTAGAACCCCAGATCAAGGGCGGCACGGCCCAGCTCTGCGGAGGAGGAAAAACAATGCATGACGCAGGTGTAAGCGCCCTTTGAATGTTCATCCCGCAATATCGCTGCCATGTCGTCATCGGCATCGCGGCTGTGAATTATCAGCGGCAGTCCCGTTTCGCGGGCAGCGGTGATGTGGATGCGCAGGCTGTCTTGCTGCATCTGCGCGCTCTCGGCAGTGTAGTGGTAATCAAGCCCAGTCTCGCCGATGCCCACCATCTTGGGATGTTGTGCGATCTCAATGAGCTGCTCGAGCGTCGCCATGGGTTCAGATGCCACACTCATCGGGTGGCTGCCAGCGGCATAGAAAACCGGCGCATGCGCCTCAGCAATAGCGCGCACGGCAGGTTCATTCTTGAGCTTGGTACAGATCGTTACCATACGCGCCACGCCGGCATCCGCCGCGCGCGCAATTACGTCAGGCAATTCTTCGATCAGCTCGGGGAAATCGAGGTGGCAATGGCTGTCGGTGATGGTGGGGGTATCGGTCATAACACTCCGGAAAATCTGGGCGCACGGGTCACCGCGGTGCTGCCTGTGCCATCTTGGCAAAGGTATCTAGGACCAGTGCAGCAGGGTCAAGGTTGACCGCGATGCCGTGGCGCGCGCGCGCTGTAATCTGGGCTGCCAGATCCGCCCAAACACGGGCCTGATGCGGATGGGGGGAGAGGCGTTTGAGGATGTCTGCCTCGCCATTTGCTGCCTGTGGATTTGGCGGGGTACCCGTGGCACCTGTGCGCGCCAAGCGGCTGAGCAGCAGGTCAATGAGAACAAACAACAAATCGCGCTTTGCCTCACCCCCGCGTGCGGCTGCAAGCTCGGCCAGCTTGAGCGCGCGCGGGCGATCCATGTTCGGCATCGTGCCCATCAGCCCCACCAACTCGGTATAAAGTGCAGCACCGCCCAGCAAGGACAACCGCATCGCCCCTCCGACAGAGCCGCCAGAAAGAGCGGCAAGCGCGTCTGTATTGGCCGCTTGTACACCTGCCTGCGCCATAGCTTCGGCCACTTCTGAAGCGTCTAGTGTGCGCAGCGGCAGAGTGCGACACCGCGAGCGGATCGTGGGCAGCAGGGCAGAGGGCTGGTGGGAGATCAGGATCAGCAGGGCGCGCGCAGGCGGCTCTTCGAGCATCTTTAGCAGCGCATTGGCGGCTGTCACGTTCATCAGGTCGGCATCGTCGATGATCACAACACGGTAGCCGCCATCGGGTGCTGACATTTGAAAAAATCCGTTCAGCGCACGGATGTCATCTGCGACAATCTCCTGACGCATCTTTTTGGTGGTCGGATTGATCGAGCGGGTGACATTGCGGATGCGGCCCTCACCGCCAGCAGCGACGCGCAGGGCAATTGGATGGTCCGGTGCGACCTCAAGCGTTGTGGGGGGCTCAGGCGCGAACATCCCGCCCTCATCCGGTGCAGGTGTGACGAGCAAGAACCGTGCAATCCGCCAGGCAAGCGTAGCTTTTCCGACGCCGCGCGGACCCGTGAGCATCCATGCATGGTGCAAACGGCCCGTGTTAAACGCATCCACAAACGCCATTTGCGCTGCGTCCTGCCCGATCAGGCGAGGCGTGTCACGCGGATGGGGCGCACCATCAAGGCGCTCTGGTTGGGGGATAGATTCATCACTCATGCGAGCGGTTTATCGGGGATTGCGTAGGTTTGAAATGGGCATCGGGCTTTTCGAATATTACAGGCCAGTTTTTTGAGATACTGATCAGCGGGAGGAGGAAAGCGCAAGATCGACAGCTTTTGAAATGTCGGCTGCCACGTTGTCCATGCTTTGCCCGCCGTCGATCACGCGAAAGCGATCTTTGTATTCTGCGGCCAGTGCCATAAATCCTGCGCGCATGGCGGCTTGCAGGTCCGCGCCAAAATCCTCAAACCGCTCCTCGGTGCCATTACGGCCCTTCGCACGCTTGAGCCCCTCAACGGGGTCCATATCGATCAGAAGGGTTAGGTCAGGCTCAACACCGATCATCAGATCATGCAGTTTGTCCACAGTGGCGCGCAGATCACCACGGCTGAGCCCTTGATACATCCGTGTGCTGTCGGCAAAACGATCACAGATTACAATCTTACCTGCAGCGAGGGCAGGGCGGATCAACCGCTCCAGATGATCGCGACGCGCAGCGGTAAAAAGCAAAATTTCGGTCTCAGCGGACCAGCGGTCCGGATCGCCCTGCAAAACGAGTGCACGGATTTCTTCCGCACCTTCTGAGCCGCCTGGCTCACGCGTGACAACTACCTCACGGCCTAGGCTGCGCAGGTGTTCGGCAAGCCGCGTGACTTGGGTGGATTTCCCCGAGCCGTCAATGCCTTCAAAACTGATAAACAACCCTGTGCGGGAGGGCTGCGCTGTCACGATGCCTCCGGCGCAGGGCCTGCGTTGATCCTCTCGACCAGATGCTGTGCCGCTACAATCATGCGGCTCACAAAGCCGTGGGGCGCTATATCGCGGTCTGCGAGCAGTACGATACGCGTCTCGGGTAGGCCTGACGGGCTGATGATCAACTCACCAATTTCCTGTCCCTTGGTGATCGGTGCTTTGATCGGGCCGTTATAAACAACTTCGGTTTTCAGGGGCTCGATTGGGTTTACGGGAAGCAACAGTGAGATATCCTCGGCCAACTCCATACCGACAGTTTGTTCGGCACCTACAGAGACATCAGCATCCGCAATTTTCGTACCCGCTGCACCCAAATCAGTTTGCGTGAACTGGCGGAAGGCCCAGTTGGTTACCGCCTCGGCCTCGCGTGCGCGCGCTTGGGCTGTTTCCATTCCGGACAGCACAAATATAATGCGACGCTCCCCTTGCATGGCAGAGCCCACAAGGCCGTATCCCGCCTCTTGTGTATGGCCTGTCTTGAGGCCGTCTGCCCCGATCCCAAGGCCCAAAAGCGGGTTGCGGTTAAATCGGTTAGCGGACTCCTCAGTATCAAACAGAAATTCTTTTTCTGAAAACATCGGATAATACTGCGGGTAATCCTTGATAAGCTTTGCCGAGATTAGCCCGAGGTCACGCATTGACATGCGGTGACCAGCTTTTGGCCAACCATTGGAGTTGGTGAAGGTCGAACTGGTCATCCCCAACTGCTGTGCACGCATGGTCATCTGGCGCGCAAATTTCGCCTCAGTGCCGGCCAGAGCTTCGGCAATCACAACACAGGCGTCATTGCCTGATAGCACGATAATGCCACGAATGAGGTCTTCGACGTTGACCCGCTCCCCCTCTTTGAGAAACATGGTCGAGCCGCCATACTGTTGTGCTGCTGCTGACACGGGCAACTGTTGATCGAGGTCCAAAATCCCGTTCTCAACGGCCTCGAATGCCATATACAGCGTCATCAGCTTGGACATCGACGCAGGGGGCAGCGGCTGGTCCGCGTTTTTGGCCATCAAGACGGTGCCACTGGTGTAATCCATGACAAATGCAGCGCTTGCACGGGTGTCAAACGCCTGCGCACTGACCGACGAGACCAGCAGCGCCAAAGCACCAAGAGCAAGTTTCATTCCGCGCATATCAGGCACCTCTCAAATATCAGCTGGAAACGGCATAGGCATCGGTGAAGCCTTCTGCTTTGATGGTCGACAGTATTTTCGCCCGCTCGGCACTGGTCGCGGCGGGGCCGACAACAACGCGCCAGAAGGTTTTGCCGTTAATTTCGCTTTTCTTGACAGTGGGGGCGAGGCCTGCACCGCGCATTTGTTTTGCAGCACGTTCTGCGTTGGCCTCGATGCTGAAGATGCCGATCTGGATAAACGGTTTCGACAGGTTTGAAGTCTGTGTGGGGGGCGTAGGTTTTGGCGCAGGTGCGGGCGTTGGTGTGGCTGCTTCAATCGCGGCACCCGCTGTTGCGGTGACAGGATCAAGCGATGTTGTCGCAACGTCGGGTGCCGGATCAACCGTCACTTCGGCTGCTTGCGTCTCACCGCCAGCTACCGGTTCCTGCACTTTGGTGAGCGCAGTAACGTTCAGCTTTGTGGGCGCACCGGCAAGAATACCAAGAGCCGTGGCTGCGTCTGACGAAATCTGCAGACTTGGCCCCGGAATATCACGCTCACGCCTAAAGAGGGCGCCAACTACGAATTTACCGTTGGACTGGTTGCGAATGATCACCCGCTCGGGATCACTCACGTCCGGATGCGCCACCCAGACACCGCCCAAACTGGGGCGGCCATCCCATAGTCCGTCATCGGTGACAGAAAAGATCTCGGGCGCTTCTACATCACGCTCAACTGTCGGGCCAGTAGGGGCCCCGTCCTGTCCCTGATTTTGATTTGCGGTGGGGAAGGCGAATTTGCCTTGCTCATCACACCCTGCCAAAAGGCCCGCGATGACCATGGCGCTCATAAGAGCGCGTCCCGTTTTAGCCGGAACTGTCCCGCTCAACTGTCTGAAATAACTGCTCATTAACCCTCGTCCTTGCCTGTGCGCGTGCTTGTCTTCTTCGCACACTTGACCGCCCCTTTTGCGGAGCATTTGTAACGTTGTAGCGCGCAGCGACCCCTTGCGACAAGAGAAGCATGGCTTGATCGGCAAAATTCCCCTCTTTAAGTGTGATTTTGCCCAATTGCAGAATCGTTTCGGGCGTTTTAGGAAGCACGCACAGCGGAGGTTTGGCAGAGTGGTCGATTGCACCGGTCTTGAAAACCGACGGGCGTGAGAGCGTCCCCAGGGTTCGAATCCCTGAGCCTCCGCCA
>CBDTVN010000086.1:0-12289 GCA_965364195.1 uncultured Sulfitobacter sp.
ACACTATGACAAGGTCGAATTAATCGTCCTCAACGATGCCACAGCGCGTACTGCGGCCCTACAATCCGGCCAGGTCGACGCAATCAACCGCGTTGAGCCAAAGATCGCAAAACTGCTGGACCGCGCGCCAAACCTCACCGTGAAAAACGTATCTGGCCGTGGCCACTATGTCTTTATCGCGCACGTGGACACTGCACCGCTTGATAACAACGATCTGCGTCTCGCGCTGAAGTATGCGATCAACCGTCAGGAAATGGTCGACAAAATCCTTCAGGGCTATGGTGGCATCGGTAACGATACGCCCATCAACGCTGCATATCCGCTATTTGACGATTCTCTTCCACAGCGTGAATTCAGCCTCGAAAAAGCGGCAGAGCACTATAAGAAGTCCGGCCATGACGGCAGCCCGATTGTCCTGCGCGTAGCCGACGGCGCCTTCCCCGGCGCGGTTGATGCGGCAGCCTTGTTCCAGCAGTCGGCCCAAGCGGCAGGCATCCCACTGGAGATCAAGCGTGAGCCAAACGATGGTTACTGGTCCGAAGTATGGAACGTACAGCCTTTCTGTGCGTCCTACTGGGGTGGTCGTCCGGTCCAAGACCAGATGTTCGCAACAGCATATCTGTCAACGGCAGATTGGAACGACACACGCTGGAAGCGCGACGACTTTGACGCGATGCTTCTCGAAGCACGTGCTGAACTTGATGAGGCCAAGCGCACGTCAATCTACGCCCAGATGAGCAGCATGCTCAATGAAGAAGGCGGCGTAATCCTTCCGATGTTCAACGACTTTGTCGATGCAATCTCTAACGACGTACAGGGATTTGTGGGCAACCCAAGCGGTCCACAAATGTACTGGAAGACATTCAAATACACTTGGAAGACGGCATAAATCCGTGCATCCCATTATCAAATTGGTTGTCCAGCGTTTAACGCTGGGCATCCTGCTCCTCTTCGCCGCGTCCATCCTCATTTTTGCCGGCACCACGATGTTGCCCGGCGATGTGGCGCAACAAATTCTCGGACAGGGTGCTACCCCCGTCAGCCTCGCCAACTTGCGCGAAGAGCTGGGGCTGAATGTTCCCCCTGTGCAGCGATATTTCAACTGGTTGGGCGGTGTCTTGCAGGGCGACCTCGGCACAGCTCTAACCAATGGCCGCGACATTGCAGACAGCATTGGCGGGCGCCTCAAGAATACGATGTTCCTCGCTTTCTGGGCGGCCGTCATCTCGGTCCCCTTGGCGATCTTCCTCGGCCTTCTGGCAGTGCGTTACAAAGACCGCTGGCCGGATAAACTGATCTCGGGCGTCACACTCACGACCATCTCGATCCCCGAATTTATGATTGGCTACATCCTTGTGTACTGGTTCGCGATCAAGTTGCGCTGGTTCCCGTCAGTCGCAATTGTGAACGACTCCATGAGCCTCGGCGAGAAGCTCAACGCGATTGCGATCCCTGTGATGGTGCTGACGCTGGTGGTACTCGCGCACATGATGCGCATGACCCGCGCCGCGATCCTCAACGTCATGCAGTCCGCCTATATCGAAACCGCCGAGCTTAAGGGTCTGCGCATGCTCACCGTGATCCGCAAGCATGCGTTCCCGAACGCTGTTGCACCCATTGTCAACGTCGTGATGATCAACATGGCCTATCTGGTGGTCGGTGTTGTCGTCGTTGAAGTCGTGTTCGCCTATCCGGGCATGGGGCAATATCTGGTGGACCATGTGGCCAAACGCGATGTGCCAGTGGTGCAGGCTTGTGGCCTGATCTTCGCCGCCGTCTATATCGGCCTGAACCTTATTGCGGATATTGTGTCCATCGTGACCAATCCAAGACTGAGGCATCCCAAATGAGTATTTGCCTGAAAAAGCTCATTTCGTGCGACCAAGCGACTTTGCAAAGTAAAGCCGCCGGGAGGCACTCGGTGCAGAATGAGAATCTAACACCTCTCTCAAAATACTGGAGAGCATCCACATGACCCGCATCCCCCCCGCAGCCCTCCTTGGCCTCTTCTTCACCTCCGTCTTCTTCTTCTGTGCGATCTTCGCGCCCTTCATCGCCCCGTACGGAATGGCCGAAGTGGTCGGCGACGTCTGGGAGCCTTCCTCTTCGGAATTCCTGCTTGGCACAGACAGCATTGGGCGTGACCTGCTGAGCCGCATGATCTGGGGCGGTCGCACAACGATCTTCATCGCCACCGCCGCGACCATCCTAAGCTTCGTGACAGGTGCGACGCTCGGCTTCTTCGCTGCTGTCTCCGGCGGCTGGGTGGACCAAGTCCTGAGCCGTTTCATCGACCTCATCATGTCGATCCCCTCGTTGATCTTTGCCCTCGTGGTTCTCTCGGTTCTTCCGACAACCATCCTGACGCTGATCGTCCTCATGGGCCTGCTGGACAGCACCCGTGTGTTCCGCCTTGCCCGTGCTGTGGCCGTGGACATCACCGTGATGGATTATGTGGAGGCCGCACGCCTACGCGGCGAGAAAATCGGTTGGATCATCTTCCGCGAGACATTGCCAAACGCGCTCTCACCATTGGTGGCTGAGATGGGCCTGCGCTTTATCTTCATGGTGCTCTTCGTCTCAACGCTGTCGTTCCTCGGCCTTGGCGTGCAGCCGCCACAGGCAGATTGGGGCGGCATCGTGAAAGAGAACAAGGAAGGCATTAACTATGGCATCCAAGCGGCCCTCTACCCCGCCTATGCCATCGCGACCCTGTGCATCTCAATCAACCTGATCGCCGATTGGGTTCTGAGCCGGACCACCTCATTGAAAGGGGGCCGCGGATGAGCGAGCCACTGCTGAAAGTACGCGGCCTCAAGATTGGTGCCACGATCTATCCCCCCGGTGAAAAGTCACGCGACATCGAGATTGTGCATGGCGTTGATTTTGATCTGGAAGCGGGCAAAGTGCTGGGCCTTATTGGTGAGTCCGGTGCGGGGAAATCTACCATTGGCCTTGCCGCCATGGCTTACGGGCGCGGCGGTGTTGAACTGACCGGCGGTGAGGTCTGGGTTAATGGGCGCGACGTGCTGCAATCGGGCATGGCAGATAAGCGGCGCTTGCGTGGAGCTGAGGTCACATATGTGTCCCAATCCGCCGCTGCCTCGTTTAACCCTGCGAAACGGATCATGGAACAAGTCACCGAAGCCGCGATTGGCCAAGGAAAGTTCTCCAAGGCGGACGCCGAAGCCCGTGCTGTTGCTCTCTTCGACAAGCTGGGCCTGCCCGACCCAGAAAACATCGGCTCACGCTATCCGCACCAAGTGTCGGGTGGCCAGCTTCAGCGCTGTATGACCGCGCTTGCGCTGTGCCCGGAGCCCGATCTGGTCGTGTTTGACGAGCCTACAACCGCGTTGGATGTAACGACGCAGATCGACGTGCTGGTCGCAATCAAAAACGCGATCCGCGATACGGGTGTGGCCGCCCTATACATTACTCATGACCTCGCTGTTGTGGCGCAGGTCAGCGATCACATCATGGTCCTGCAACAAGGTGCGATGGTCGAATACGGCACGACGGATCAGATCATCAACAACCCTGCTGAGGAATATACCCAAGCGCTGGTCTCTGTACGCTCGATCAAGCATGTCGAGAAGGAGCCGACAGGTACACCGATCCTCAAAGTTGAGGGGATCACTGCGCGTTACAAAGGCACCAATTTTGACGTGCTCAAGGGGATCGATGTCGAAATCCACCCCGGTCAAACCTTGGCCGTTGTGGGCGAGAGCGGCTCTGGTAAGTCCACACTTGCGCGGGTGATCACGGGGCTATTGCCGCCCTCTTCCGGTGAGATTACCTTTGACGGACGCACGCTGACGTCGGATTTGGCCACACGTCCCTTGGACGATCTGCGCGAATTGCAGATGATCTACCAGATGGCTGACACGGCCATGAACCCGCGCCAGACGGTGGGAACAATCATCGGCCGTCCACTGGAATTCTACTTCGGCCTGAAAGGTAAAGAGAAACAAGTGCGCATCCAGGCGTTACTGGACGAGATCGAAATGGGTGAAGGTTTCCAAGACCGCTATCCCGCTGAGCTGTCAGGCGGTCAAAAGCAGCGTGTGTGCATCGCCCGTGCACTTGCGGCCAAGCCAAAGCTGATCATCTGCGACGAGGTGACAAGTGCGCTTGACCCGCTGGTGGCGGACGGCATTCTCAAGCTGCTTCTGAACCTGCAGAAGGTGGAGGACGTGGCCTATCTGTTCATCACTCATGATCTTGCCACGGTGAAGGCCATCGCGGACAGTATCGCGGTTATGTATCAGGGTGAGGTTGTGCGATATGGGCCAAAATCTCAAGTACTGGCGCCGCCCTTTGACGACTATACCGACCTGCTGCTCAGCTCTGTGCCGGAGATGAAACTCGGCTGGCTGGAAGAGACGATCGCAAACCGGAAGATGCAGAGTGCCGGCAACTGAACCGCGCCGGTCACTTGCACCATTTTAGAACGTCAGTTTCACGCCCGCGACCACAGTGTGAGACTCCACCCCCGCATCACCGGCGATGGTCGGCATGATAAGGGGCACGAACCCGTTGTTGTACATGTATTCGATACCAACTTTGAGGTGTTTCGCAGCATCCACTTCAAGCCCCAGGATGACTTGATCCATTTTTTCCCACTCGGTTCCCGATGCGCCCTGCTGTCCACGGCTCATCATGACGGACCAAGTTGCAGGCTTTCCCAGCAGCTCTGATCTGTAGCGGCCTTGCAGGGTCAGCGCGCTAACCTTGTGGCCTGTAGCGGGCCAGATCTCTTGCGTTTCGGTGAATTCCGCCATCAGGTCGAAACGTTGGCCACTCAAGGTCGCGTTAATATCATACGCACCATTCCAATCGCGGTCGATGCCAACGCCGGGCGGATGATGTGCAATGGCGCTGTCATAGATCGTACCACGCAGGAACCCTGCGCCCAGCGTCAGATCCATACTATTGCCAACGTCAAACCGGTGGGAGCCGTTGAGGGCGAAATTGTCATAGTCTCCATTATTGCTTGGGCTGCTGATAACGCGGTTGCCACGATGCGCTGAAATCAACGAAAACGCCAATTGGGTATCGTCAGTGACATAGCCGAATTCGAACAAAGGGTTTCGCGTCTGGGCCCAAAAATAGTGACTGCTGTGACTGTGGGTAAATGGTGCGTAACTCGAGAAATTGCCAAAGTTCACGCTCTTGCGCCCAACCGCAAAATACACCGGTGAGCGGTCGAGGTCACCGACCGCAACCCAGAATTTGCGCAACTGTGTTGCTGATTGCCCCGGATACTCAACTTCGGAGTATTCGCCCTGCATAAATGCGGTCACCGACGGAAGCGTTAGAGTGGCGTTCAACGAGATTTCATTTACAACCGAATAGGTATCGGACGTGCCCCCGGCATGGGAGGGCGGCAAGCGCGACAGGATCGGGAACTTTCCCGCAGTGTTGGTTTCTTCATGAATAACTGTTCCGACAAACCGTCCGCCAAAGTATAGGCGATTGGTTTCCAGCTGCCCCGATTTGCGCGCCTTGAGCGCGAAGGGTATTTTGGTAGCTGCGTTATTTTGCCGGTTCAACATCCCTTCGGAATAGCTGAGGGAAGTGCCGACGAAACCATCAACCGTCTGTGCCGTTGCAGGTAAAGTTGCAAACAACCCCAAGGAAATAGCCGTAAGGCCGCTGTAAACTAATTTTTTCATGCTCAAAATTTTCCGTATTAAATGATACCGCCTCGAACTCCAGAAAATTGGAATCCTAGTGTCGCAAGGAGCTGCGTTAACCCTTATCACAGTTTCGTGATCGCACTAACTGAATCTGCCGCACGCAAGCCTAACACCTTCCACCGCATTGCACCTGTGGGCATTGTGATGTCAAATGCGGCAACAATGAGGGGCATCATGAAAAACAAACTACTCCTAATTATTCTGGACGGGGTGCCCTATCGCAATTGGCGGCGTCTTTTTGGTAACCTTGAAGGTTGGGTGGCCAGCGGCGATGCGCGCGTTTGGAAAATCCGCTCTGTGGTGCCCTCCACCTCCGCCTCCTGCTATGCCTCGATCCACACGGGTGTGGCTCCGGCGGAGCATGGGTGTACGGGCAATGGCAATGTCTTCCGGCTCAGCCATCCTGATGTCTTTTCTCAGGTGCGTGCGGGCGGCGGCGTCACGGGGGCGGTTGCGCATAGTTTCTGGTCAGAGTTCTTTAACCGCCATCCTTTCGACTACGTCCGCGATATCGAGTATGATGAACCTGATAGCACCACCATTAACCATGGCCGGTTCCACACGATGACAGGCTACGGCATGACCAATCAGATGACCCCGTCAGACGTTGATCTGTTCGCAACGCTCACCAACATGTGCCTACGGTTCGGCCTTGATTACGGGATGCTGCACACCTGCACGCTCGACTGTATGGGCCACCGCTTTTTCCACGAATGTCAGGAGATGGATCATGCCTGTCACGTGATGGACGAGATGCTAGGACCGTTCATCCCCAAATGGCGCGCGGCAGGCTATGACGTCATCGTCACGGCGGATCACGGACAGGATGCGCGCGGACACCACGGCGGGCGCGACCCGCTCCAACAGGAAGCCGCTCTTTATTACTTTGGCGATGCAGAAGGACCAGCGGCAGATGTCGTGATTGACCAGCTACAGCTTGCGCCGACCATCCTCAGCAGATTGGGCGCGCCTGTGCCTGACACAATGAAAGCTGAGAGCTTCTTGCGCTGACGCTCAGTAGGGCCACACGCCTTTGGCCAGCGCGGTCACAGCGTCTGACACACGGCCAAAGAAGGCCGCGCCGCGCGTGCTCATCCCACGCGCGCGCAGGCAGCCATGCACCAACCCCGCCTCATTGAACCATACGGCCTTACCCCCTGCGGCGACTATCGCATCGCGGTAGGTTTCGCCGTCACTGGCGAGCGGATCACATTGCGCGGTCACGATCACTGTCGGCGGCAGTCCCGCAAAATCGGCATCATGCAGAGGTGCATAGCGTGGATCACCCTTGGGTGCTGGCGCGCCACCCGTACGGATGGTCTGATAGAACAGCATGTCGCGGGTTGTCAGCTCCGGCGCGTTTGCGTGCTCGACATAGCTGCCTTTGGTCGGATCACCGCCCAAGCCGGGATAGATCAGGACCTGCCCCGCCACCTGCCCTCTGGCGTGATGGGTGACTGCAGCGGCAAGATTGCCCCCCGCACTGTCACCCGCCATAAACACCGGCCCCTCGAATGCAGTAACAATCGCATCAAACGCCGCTTTTGCATCGTTGTAGCAGCCCGGAAAGATAGTCTCGGGGGCAAGGCCATAGGCCACTGAGATCACGCGCAAGCCCGTCCGCGCGCATAATTCGGCGCAGACATCATCATGACTGTGCAAACCACCAACGACAAATCCACCACCATGATAATAGATCAAAGTAGCGCTTGGCTCGCCCGTCTCATAGCGGCGGCAAGAAACGTCGCCGTGGGTTTCATCCCAGACCTCTACGCCTTCAGGACGCCCTGCATGAAACGCCGCACACATTGCGTCATAGACGTCGCGCTGTTCTGCCACACTGAGGTCAACTGCATTCGGGGGGTAGAACTCCGCCCCCCGCGCAATATAGGCCCGCACCTCATCATCGAGGAGCAGGCCATAGTCGGGCTCGTTCAAGCGGCGTCCCACTGGTTGACAAAGCCGCCAAGGACCTTGCCCACAGCGGCGTCATCCGCTCCGTTCATTGCCAGTATCGCAACCAGACCACGCTTTTTATCGTCAATCACATGGTCCACACGCGCCGCTACTTCCGCTTTTTCCAGTGCCCCGTCAAAGACGCGGGTGATGGCCATGCGGCGTAGATCGGGCTTAAAGATCTTGCCAACGGCCGTCTTCGGCAGTTCATCCATAATCGTCAGATGCTTGGGCTGGGCCGCGCGCTCTTGTACCTTTTCCTTTGCAAAGGCGAGCAGCTCTTCGGACGTCACACTCGCACCGCCCACCAACTCGACAAAGACGCAGGGCACTTCGCCTGCATGCTCGTCGGGCTGGCCAATTGCACCCGCAAAGGCGACAGCGTCATGACCCAAGAGCGCTTCCTCGATCTCGGCGGGGTCAATGTTGTGACCACCCCGAATGATCAAATCCTTGGCGCGGCCCGTGATCCAGATATAGCCGTCCTCGTCCTTACGCCCCAAATCGCCTGTGCGCAGGAAGTCGGTGTCATAGTAGAGGTCTTTGTTCTTATCAACCTCAGTGTAGGTATTGCCCGGAAAGACACCCGGATTGGAGACACAGATTTCGCCAATCTCATCCACATCAGCATCAATCGGGCCATCTGGTGTCCCTTTGATGATCCGAACTCTGGAATAAGGGAACTCGACCCCGATGGAGCCAACTTTACGTACGCCGTCTGTCGGATTACCGGAAACCAGCACGGTCGCCTCCGTCAGGCCGTAACCCTCGACAATCGTGATGCCTGTCGCTTCTTCAAACCGCCGAAACAGCTCCATCGGCAGAGGAGCGGAACCGGAGAAAGCGGTTTTAACCGTGGAAAGGTCAGCATCGCCAATCGGGCGCTGCATCTTGGCTGAAATGGCCGTTGGCACCGTGATAATGAAGGTAACCTTCCAACGCTCGCAAAGCTTCCAGAAGTTGTCGAACACACCCTCGCCGCGGTACCCTTGGGGGGTAGGCAAGATGATATGCGCGCCAGAATGGATACAACCCATAAACACCGCATGCACGGCCATTACATGGAAGAACGGCAGCGGGCACATGGCCACATCATTTTCGGTATAAAGTAGACGCGCGCCCGTCCAGCCGTTGTAGATCAGGCCGGAATACTTGTGCTGCGCAACCTTGGGCATGCCCGTGGTCCCGCCCGTGTGGAAATAGCAGCACACGCGATCTTCTTGCGGGTCCTCGAATTGTAGTGTTTTGGGCTGCTTCGCCATTTCTTCGTTGAAATTCTTGTAGACTGCTTGATTTTGCTCGGTCCGCTTGGGGCGGATCAGCGGCACGATGATCTTTTTGATACCTGTTAGATAGCGGTGAAGGTCAACTTCAAGAACCGTTTTCACGTTGGGTGCCAAAGACACCGCTTTCGCAGTCTTATCCGCAACATCGGTTTTCGGGAACGGGCGCAGGGTCACAACCACGGATGCATTCGTCTCACGCAGGATGGCACCGATTTGCTCGGCGTCGAGCAGCGGATTGATCGGGTTCACAATCCCTGCAATGGCCCCGCCCACAAGGGTAATCGCCGTCTCGTTCGTGTTGGGGAGAACGTAAGCCACAACGTCCTTTGGTCCGATGCCAAGACTGCGGAACAGGTTGGCCGCCTGAACCGATTTATCGTGGAACATCTGCCATGTCAGCGTCTCGGCAAAGTCCGTTGGCCCTGACAAAAGCTGATAGCTGATCGCGTTGTTATTCGGAAACTTGGATGTCGTACTCGCCAACATTCCATAGAGCGTTTTGTGCAGATCGCGGTCTTCCCACGCGCTCTCCGCCTCAATCATTCCGCGGTCCGGTATTCCGTTATATCCCATGTGTCTTCCTCCCCTGTGCTGCCACTTTTGCGGCATGCATAATTTATCGCCTGACGATGACGCCCTTGCCGCAGAATTTCAAGCAAAGCATGGCCCGAGACGCAGCGTTATGAGCGCAACTGCCCATACGTCAATCATGTAGGAGGAATATGGGGATGTTCCGCGTTGTGCGGAAGGGCTGCACCCCAATAAAATATCGGGGTGCAGAATTTGACTTAGGCCGTTGGGATACGCAGCATCTGACCGGGATAGATTTTGTCAGGGTGCGTTAGCATCGGCTTGTTGGCCTCAAAGATTTTCTCGTAATGCGCGCCATTGCCGAGAGTCTTCGCGGAGATCGCCCAAAGGGTATCCCCCTTCTCGACTGTGTGGAACGTCGGCTCACCTTCGCCGCCGGTCACATCATCTTCAACTTGGGCCACGCCTTCGACATTGCCCACGGCCAGAATGACCTTCTCGCGCATTTCCTGAGAGGCCGCTTTGCCAGTCACGGTGACTTTGTCGCCGTCTACTTTGATGTCCAGACCTTCGGCATCAAGGCCCAGCTCTTTCAACTCGTCTTGCAGCGCGGCGCCGGACACTTCGGCCTCATCATCGCCGCCAAATACTTTTTTGCCGGCACCTTTTACGAAACTCCACAGACCCATTTGAATACTCCCTGAATAAATTGATTTGTGCCAAGAGTGTTTCACCCTGCGGCACGAGATGACAAGGGGGAATTACTCTGCCGCAATCCCGTCTGTGAACTGAAGCCGCGCCAAACGCGCATAAAGCCCGCCTTTCGCCACCAGATCATCATGGGTGCCTGTGTCTACAATCTGCCCCGCCTCAAGCACGACAATGCGGTCAGCCTTTTTCACAGTCGCCAAGCGGTGCGCCACGATCAGGGTGGTACGCCCCGCGCTCAACTCTTCGACGGCGGCCTGCACTGCACGCTCGCTCTCGGCGTCCAGCGCGCTGGTGGCCTCATCAAGCAGCAAAACAGGCGCTGCACGCAAAATGGCGCGCGCAATAGCGATGCGCTGCTTTTGTCCACCGGACAGCATGACACCGCGCTCCCCCAAGTAGCTGTCATACCCCTCAGGCAGTTTGATGATGAACTCATCTGCTGCTGCTGCGCGCGCGGCGCTCTCGATCTCGGCATCCGTCGCCTCAGGTCGGCCAAAGCGGATGTTTTCGCGCGCGGAGGCCGCAAAGATCACCGGGTCCTGTGGCACCAACGCAATCTGGCGGCGGAAGGCATCGCGCTTGAGATCGCGCAGATCAACACCGTCGAATGTGATGCGCCCTGACTGCGGATCATAAAAGCGCAAGATCATCTGAATGATCGTCGTCTTACCCGCCCCTGACGGCCCGACGAAGGCCACCGTTTCACCCGGTTTGATCTCAAGCGTGATACCGTGCAGCGCCGCCGTCTCGGGCCGTGCGGGATAGCGGAAATTTACATCTTCGAACCGGATATGCCCTTCTACAGGCTCCGCGAGAACCTGTGCCGTAGCGGGGTCTTTCACAGGGTCTTGTGTCTCCAGCAAATCTACCAAGCGCTCGGTCGCTCCTGCGGCGCGTTGCAGCTCTGACCAGATCTCGGACAAGGCGGCAACTGCTCCTGCAACCATCACAGCATAGATCAGGAACTGGATCAGCGCACCAACAGTCATCACCTCGGCACGCACATCACGCGCACCGATCCAAAGGACCCCGACAACGCCAGAAAACACGAGGAAGATGACAATCGTAGTGAGGTACGCACGTGTGCGGATGCGGCGGCGCGCAGCCTCAAACGAATGCTCCGTCATATCGGCAAACTGCAAGCGGCTTGCGGCTTCATGGGTGAAGGCCTGTACCGTCTGCACGGCACTTAAACTCTCGGAGGCGTTACCCGAGGAGGCCGCGATCCAATCCTGATTTTCACGACTGATCACCCGCAAGCGGCGGCCCAGAAACAAAATAGGCAGCACCACAGCAGGCACAATGAGCAGTACCAACCCCGCCAGCTTGGCCGAGGTCAGGAGCATCAGGATCAACCCCCCGATAAAGGTCAGAAAATTGCGCAGTGCGATGGAGATGGATGAGCCGATGACGCTGAGTATCAGCGTGGTATCTGTGGTGATGCGGCTGAGGACTTCACCCGTCATTATCCGCTCATAAAATACAGGGCTCATAGAGATCACGCGATCAAAGGTCGCCTTGCGGATGTCGGCCACCACACGCTCTCCGAGCCGCGTCACCAACGCATAGCGCAGCGCGGAGCCCACCGCCAACAAGCCCGCAATCACCAACGCAGCTAGGAAGTACTGATCCAGCAGCGCCTCTTCGCCTATATTGAAGGTGTCGACAACGCGGCGCACCGCCAGGGGCAGTGCCAATGAAATCATCGCCGTCGCCACCAGCGCGGTCAGCGCGCCCGCCATAAGCAGGCGGTAGGGCCGCAAAAACGGGAGCAAAGCGCCCAATGCGCCAATCTTGCGCGAGCGCGCGCGCTCTTCCATGGCTGAGGGAGGGGGCGTGGGAGTATCCACCATGCGCTGTCCTTTATCAAATCGTGCAGCACTTAGTGGCTTGCGAAGCAAGCGGGGTCAAGCGTTGCGCTGTCGCAGATTGATCATGAAGTGAAAGAGTGGAGCGGGCGGAGGGAATCGAACCCTCATCTTCAGTTTGGAAAGCTTGCGCTCACAATTCAATAAATTGTTAAATTTCAGATACTTATCTTTTTACCATTAAAGCTTTGGTAGGTGATGTGTCGGAAATGAATTTCTGGAGCGGGCGGGGGGAATC
>CBDTVN010000087.1:0-11923 GCA_965364195.1 uncultured Sulfitobacter sp.
GCGTCGAGATCGGATTTCTGGAGCAACATTACGCATCCCAGACTCTCACCTGAATCATCTGGTTAAATTGAGGCAAAATCCGCCCCAATGCTGCCACATTCTTGCCACAATGGCGGGTATTGTGTCCGGTGGCGCTCGAGCATCCATATGTGCTATGTCACAGGCCACAAAATTGCCTAATTCGTTCTAATCTATGGGTTATCAAAACACCTTTTTCATGCTAGTTTTTACTCAATAAATAATAAGGCCACCCGAAAAATCGGGGGTCAGAGGCAGATTAAGGCAGGTTATCATGAAGGTTCGGCGCATGCAGCCGGCCCGTTTTGGGCTATTGATTTTGGCGGCTATTTGGTTTCTCGTTCTCGTCCCGATGAGTGCGAAAGCGGCCCCATATGCAGCTTATGTTATTGACGCGCGGACTGGCGAGGTCCTGCATTCCCGCAATGCAGAGACGCGCCTCCATCCTGCCTCCCTGACAAAGATGATGACGCTCTACATTGCATTTCAGGCAATCGAGCGTGGCGAGATTTCTTTGGACACCAAAGTGCGCATCACCAAGAACGCCTCCGCCGAGCCGCCCAGCAAGCTGGGCCTTAAAACCGGTCAACGCATTGCACTGCGCTATCTTATTCGTGGCGCAGCCGTAAAATCGGCCAATGATGCCGCGACCGCAATCGGCGAGGCAATCTCCGGTTCCGAGGCGAAGTTTGCCCGCCGCATGAATCGCACCGCCAAGCAGCTTGGTATGACACGCACTACGTACAAAAACGCACACGGCCTGACCGAAAGCGGACACCAGTCCACCGCACGCGACATGACCATCATGGGCCGCCATCTGCTCTATGACTATCCGCAATACTACAACCTCTTCTCGCGTATCACCGCTGACGCTGGCGTGCGCAAAGTGAGCCATACCAACCGCCGCTTCCTCAACGCCTACAAAGGGGCGGACGGGATCAAGACAGGCTACACCCGTGCGGCAGGGTTTAACCTCACCGCATCTGCCGAGCGCGGCAACGAACGTGTAATCGTCACCGTCTTTGGCGGTAAATCAACCACCTCGCGCAATGCAAAAGTAGCCGAGTTAATGGATCTCGGTTTCCGCCGCGCCCCGTCCCGTGCGCGGATCAAGAAGCCCCAATTGCCTGAATATATCGCTGAAGCAAGACCCGAGACCATAACATCAAGAGAGACAGGCACGCCTGCTCCCGGTGCAAAAGGTAAAACGATCCGCCTGATTCGTGCGGTCAAAACCTCGCTGCGGCCCCAGATGAAGCCCGGATCAGATGCGCCGGTCCTCGTTGCCGCCGCCACGGATGCCGCTACGGTTGATGTACTGAGTTCCGCAATTGAAGCCGCTGTGGCCCGAGCAGTTGAGCCTGTTGCAGTGGCCCAAGCACAGCCTGTGCCAGAAGCCGCACCACAGGCAGCGGAGGCCCAAGTTGTCCTCGCCGCTGCGACGGCCTCCATTCGGCCCACCTTACGGCCTAAAGGACTGGTTGTGATCGGCGCCAAACCCGCCGCCAAGAAGGAGGCCGCGCCACAAGAAGTTGTAACCCGCGTCTCTACATCCGGTGGACGGCATTGGGGCGTGAACGTTGGCCGCTATGGCAGCCGCTATGCCGCCGAGAAGGTTTTGATCAAAACTGCACTTGCCGAAATGGCCACGCTCGACGGGTCCCTGCGCAAGGTCGTCCGCAAACCGCAGGGCTTCGACGCCAATTTCCTCGGTATGTCCCGCGAAACGGCCGATCTGGCCTGCCGCAAACTCAAGGCGCGCAATGTCAGCTGCTTTATGATTGGTCCGGGTTAAACAAATCTGACAAAGTCCACAAAGCCGCCTCAGTTGAATTAACGGTCTTTCAGGATCTTAGGTGTCTTGAGCAGAGCCCTCAGGTCGCCGCCTGCATCAACGTCTTTGTATATTCGGTCTGTGGATTGTCATAGAGCGCGTCTACATCGCCAAATTCCACCACATCACCCCGCTTCATTACCATGACGCGGTGCGACATGGCGCGGATCACCGTGAGGTCATGGCTGATGAACAGGTAGGCCAGCCCGTATTTCACTTGCAAATCGCGCAGCAGATCGACGATCTGCACCTGCACGGTCATATCAAGCGCGCTTGTCGGCTCATCAAGCACCAGCAAACGCGGGCGCAGCACCATAGCGCGAGCGATTGCGATACGCTGCCGTTGGCCGCCGGAGAACTCATGCGGGTAACGGTCCATCGTAGCGGGGTCGAGACCCACTTCGATCATCACATCATGCACCAGTTCGCGCTGGTTACGCTCGGGGTCCACTTTGTGAATGGTCAAGCCCTCGGCGATAATCTGCATACAGGTCATGCGCGGCGAAAGGCTGCCAAACGGGTCTTGGAACACGATTTGCATGTCCTTGCGCAAACGCCGCAGTTCTTTTGTCGACCACTTGCGTACATCGTCACCCATAAAGGTGATCCCGCCCTCGGAGGCGATCAACCGCATAATCGCCAGCGCGAGTGTGGTCTTGCCCGAGCCGCTCTCCCCTACAATGCCAATGGTCTCACCCGCCCGCACGGAAATCGAAGCGTCATTGACTGCTTTCACATGCCCCACAGTCCGGCGAAGCAATCCCTGCTGGATCGGGAACCATATTTTGAGGTTCTTTGTCTCCGCAATCACCTCCGCACCATCCGGCACAGGCGCAGGGCTGCCCGTAGGCTCAGCGCCGAGCAGCTTCTGCGTGTAGGGATGCTGGGGGTTGTCAAAAATCTCTGCCGTCGGCCCCTGCTCTACGATTTCGCCTTGCTGCATGACACAGACACGGTCGGCGATGCGGCGCACCACGCCAAGGTTATGGGTGATGAACAGCAGACCCATGCCCTCGCTGTCTTTCAGCTCCTTCAGGAGGTCCAGAATTTGCGCCTGAATGGTCACATCCAGCGCGGTCGTCGGTTCATCCGCAATCAGCACATCAGGCTTGTTCGCAAGCGCCATGGCGATCATCACGCGTTGCCGCTGCCCACCCGACAACTGGTGCGGATAAGAGCCCAAGCGGCTCTCAGCATCGTGAATGCCTACCTTGATCAACAACTCCAGAATACGCGTCTTGAGCGCGGCCCCCGTCAGCCCTTGGTGCAGGGTCAGCGATTCCGCCAGCTGCTTGTCAATCGTGTGCAGCGGGTTGAGCGAGGTCATCGGCTCTTGAAAGATAAAGCTGATGTCGTTGCCCCGCACCTTGCGCAACAGGTTGTCAGAAGCCCCGATCATCTGTTGCCCGTCATAGGTGACGGACCCCTCCACATGCGCCGTATCTCCTAGAAGGCTTACGGTGCTGAGCGCCGAGACAGACTTACCCGAGCCGCTTTCACCGACCAACGCAACAGTCTCGCCCCGCTCCACATGGAACGAGATGCCTTTGACTGCTGGCGTGAGCTTGCCATCCTGACGGAACGACACGCGCAGGTCTTTTACATCCAAAAGCGGGCTCATCAGTTAAACGTCTTTCTGGGATCAAACGCGTCGCGGATGCCCTCAAATATAAACACCAGCAGCGACAGCATAATCGCAAAGGTAAAGAAGGCGGTGAAGGCGAGCCAGGGCGCTTGCAGGTTCTGCTTGGCCTGCAACGTCAATTCACCCAAGGACGGTGCCGAGGACGGCAAACCAAAGCCGAGGAAGTCGAGCACAGCCAATGAGGAAATCGTACCGGTAATTAGAAATGGCAGCATGGTCAGCGTGGCAACCATCGCGTTGGGCAGCATATGGCGGAACATGATCGTGACATTCCCAACGCCCAATGCCCGCGCGGCACGCACATACTCCAGATTACGCGCCCGCAGGAATTCCGCACGCACGACCCCCACCAGCGCCGTCCAACTGAACAGCACAAGGAGAAACACAAGGAGCCAGAAACTTCGCCCCAATATCGCGAACATAATGATGATCACATACAGCGACGGCGTTGATGTCCAAACTTCGATCACACGTTGGAAGATGAGGTCAAGCCAACCGCCAAAGAACCCCTGCACCGCGCCGGCCGCAATGCCGATAATGGTGGATATGCCTGTCACCAGCAGCGTAAACACAATGCTCAAACGGAAGCCGTGTATAACCCGCGCCAGCACGTCCCGCTTGGTCCCGTCTGTGCCCAGTAGGTTCTCGCCATTGGGTGGCAGAGGTGCCGCACCGGGGCGGTCCACGGCGGTGTCAAAGCTATAGGGGATCGGCGGCCAGATGGCCCAGCCTTTGTCGAACCCTTCGGTGTTGGTGTCAAAAGTACCCGCCTCAATCTGCTCAACAATACCCTCAGGATCGTCAAAGCACGCCTCGAGACCGCCACTAGCAATAAGGCATTTCACTTCTGGATCGCGATAGGCCGCTTCGGTCTGGAAATCCCCGCCAAATTCCGTCTCGGCATAGAAGTTGAATATCGGAGTGAAATACTCACCGCGGTAATTCACGAGGATCGGCTTATCATTCGCCAGAAATTCGGCAAACAGCGACAGCGTGAACACGACGGCGAAAATCCACAGCGACCAGAATGCGCGGCGGTTGCGCGTGAAGTTGCGCCAGCGGCGCTGATTAAGTGGGGAGAGCGCCATCAGCCTTCCCTCTTATCGAAATCAATGCGCGGATCGACCAGCACATACATCAGATCAGAAATGATCCCTACCACGAGGCCGATCAGGCCAAAGATGAACAGCGTGCCGAAGACAATCGGATAGTCTCGCGCCACAGCCGCCTCAAAGCCCAAACGCCCCAGACCATCCAGCGAGAAGATCGTCTCGATGATCAGACTAGAGCCAAAGAAGACGCCGATGAACACCGCAGGGAATCCCGCGATCACGATCAGCATCGCATTGCGGAATACGTGACCATAGAGAACCTTGCTCTCTGACAGGCCCTTGGCACGGGCTGTCATAACATAGTGCTTTTTGATTTCGTCGAGAAAGCTGTTCTTGGTCAAAAGTGTTAGCGTGGCAAAGGCGGAGATGGTCGAGGCGAGCACTGGTAGCGTGATGTGCCACACGTAGTCCTTGACCTTGCCCCACGCACTCAGCTCCTCAAAATTATCGGAGGTAAGACCACGCAAAGGGAAAAGTTCGTGACAGGTAGGGTTAAACGTCGCCCCACCGGGCCATGCATCAGCCAAGCCGGGAATGCGGAAACAGTTGGCAGGCACAAAGAGGACCAGCAAGAGGATCGCGAACAGAAAGCCGGGGATCGCATAGGCCGCAATAATCGCACCCGACGTCCATGTGTCAAAGCGTGAGCCATCGCGCACTGCTTTCTTAATCCCCAGCGGGATCGAGATGAGATAGGCAATCAGCGTTGACCAAAGCCCCAGCGTAATCGACACAGGCAGCTTTTCTTTGATCAGATCAATGACGGAGATGGAGCGAAAATAACTCTCCCCGAAATCAAACATCATGTAGTTGCCCAACATCCGGAAAAACCGTTCAACCGGTGGCTTGTCAAAGCCGAACTCTTTTTCCAGCTCTGCGATGAACTCAGGTGGCAGGCCCCGTGCGCCCACATAATTGTCAGACCCGCCCAGATCTACCGTATCAGCGTCAGAGCCGCTCCCTGCAAATCCGCCGAACACATCGCCACCACCTTGGATACGGGCAATTGCCTGCTCCACAGGGCCGCCTGGCACAAACTGCACCAGCGCAAAATTGACAAGCATGATCCCGAACAAGGTCACAGGGATCAGCAAAAGCCGTCTGAGAATATAGGCGCCCATGGTTTACCTCAGCGCGCCTGCCGCGCGCAGTTTTTCTGCTTTTGCCGCGTCGTACCACCAGAAATCAAGATAGCCCAGCGCATAGGCGGGTTGATCCTCAGGATGCGCAAACTGATCATAATATGCGGTCCAATAGACGTCATTATACCATGTCGGAATCATGATGAATTCATGACGCAACGCGCGGTCTAGCGCAGTCATCGCTGCCTGCTCTTCCTCGCGGGTTTCAGCACGCAAGGAGGCCTCGATGATTGCGTCCACCATCGGGCTGGCCAGTCCGGCAGGATTAAAGAGAGAGAAGCTGGCGGCCTCAGACCCATACCGCTGCGACAACCCTGTACCGGTGCCGAGGAACGCAGCATACTGATCATAAACCATATCGTAATCGCGATCACGCTCGCGCGACGTGTACTGTGAGCTGTCGACCTTCTCCAACACCGCTTCGATGCCAAAACTCTCCAGATTGGATATGAAATTTTCGACCACGGCTGACAGAGTCGCTGAGCCGGACGAATTCAACAGAAATGTCAGCTTAAGCGGCTCACCAGCATCATTGCCGCGCTTGCCATCGCCGCCGACGGCCCAACCTGCATCATCCAGCAATTTCGACGCAGCACGTGCATTGCGGCGATCTAACAGGCGCGACCCACCGGAGGTGTGCGGCATGCGAACTTCTTCAGTGAGCATCTCAGGGGCAACCACGTCCCCAAGGCTTTGCAGCAGTGCAAGTTCGGCCCCTTGTGGCGCGCCAACAGCCATCAAGGGCGTGTCTTGGGTGAACGATTCCCGCTGCTTGAACAACCCATATTGAAGCGACTCGTTGGTCCATTCAAAGTTGAACGCGAGCGAGACCGCTTCGCGCACCCGTTTGTCCTGCAAAATATCGCGGCCAAGGTTGAAGACAATCCCCGTCGGCGTCGGTGGGGAGCCATCCACGATCTCCTCCTTTACAACAAATCCTTCCGCTACTTTCGGAAAGTTATAGGCTGTGGCCCACTGCTTGGAATTACCCTCGTTACGGAACGTATACTCGCCGGACTTGAACGCCTCAAAGGCTGAATTCTCATCACCAAAATACTCGACACGGATATGGTCAAAATTAGCGCGCCCGATGTTGAACGGCAATTCTTTGGCCCAGTAGTCAGGGTTGCGCTTGTACACGATGCGGCGGTTCACATCGACATCCTCAACCATATAGGCACCAGAACCCGGCGAAATATCGAGGCGACTTTCATCAAGGCGCGCTCCTGTTTCCTCATACCACTTCTTGGACCACGCAGGCACACCGCCGACCTGTTCAATCAGGCTGCGGCGCGAAATGCCTTCGGTAAAATAGAACTTGATCGTATGATCGTTGATCACCTCTACCTTGGGGATTTGGCGGCGCACATAATCGGCGTAGGATTTCAAACCCTGCTCCAACAGCAGGTTGTGCGAAAACATAATGTCATGCGCCGTAACAGGATCACCATTCGAGAACTTCGCCTCTGGGCGCATGTTGAAAATCACCCAATCCTTGCTTTCGGGATACTCAAGGCTTTCACACAGCAGGCAATAGTATTCAGAGTATACATCCGAAGGCGCAGGCTCACCTCCAATACCGTCACCCAGCAAGCTCTCGTACATGATCGTGCTGAGTACGCCACCGCGCCCCTTGCGCGAATAGGGGTTCATCGAATCAAACGTCCCAAGCGTCGAAATTGCAATCTCGCCGCCCTTTGGCGCATCAGGATTCACATAATCGAAATGCGGATAATCAGCAGGGTAGGTCAGATCGCCATAGAACGAATATCCATGGCTCTTGATGATTGTGCCTTCTTCATCCGCATGTACCGCGCCCCCCAAGACAACAGCGCAGACCGTTGCCGCCACAGCGGACCAAAGTCGTACCTTAAAAATCTGGCGTGTTGAAGCAGGGACAATGGACATTATGGGCAGGCTCCTGAGAACAAATGGATCGGTATTCTATTCATTTATGTAGGCTAATGGCCGCGCACGCCAAGATACAAGTTGCAACTCTGTGATCTGGCGGAAATCTGTCGCCAAACGTCAAAAAGGCCGCCCTTGAGCGACCTTTTTTAGTCTGATGCTCACAAAATGTGATCAGTCGTCGAGGCTGTCGAGATAGGCGATCACATCTGCGCGGTCTTCGGATTTGTTCAAACCCGCAAAGCCCATCGTAGTGCCCGGTGCCCATGAGCTTGGCTTTTCCAGGAACGCATAGAGGTTTTCAGCTGTCCAGACATCTGCCGACTGCTCAAGCGCGCCAGAATAATCAAATCCTTGTGCCGCATCAATCTCGCGGCCAACAACGCCGTAGAGGTAAGGACCGACTGCATTCTCGCCGGCTTCAACCTTGTGACACGCTGTGCATTTGCGGAATACTTTTGCGCCATTGTCGACAGAAGCAGCGGCCATACGCTCCTCGAAGGGTACTTCGGGCTCTGCCTCTGCAGGCTCGTCACCCTCAACTTCGATCGCATAGGATGCTTCACCATGCACAGAGGTATGATACATTTCTTCGCCAGCCCATTTGCCGAGCAAAAGGACCAGCCATGCGCCCAGCACACCAGCGGCAATTTTTGTGAATGTCGTTGAATCCATGGGTCCGTCCATCGCTTTGAATTGTTCTACTGTTGGGGGGCTATCTATTGCTTTCCCTCTCCGCAAGCAAGGTGTAGTTACCGCGACCAATCGACCATCTGTGTATGTTTTTAAAAAGGAACGATGTGATGACCGCAAACAAGCCGACCCGCATCGCCTTTCAGGGCGCCATGGGAGCCTATAGCCATGAAGCGTGTTTGCAAGCACGGCCCGACGCAACGCCGGTCCCCTGCACCACATTCGAGGGGGTTCTGCGCGCAGTGCGCGAGGGGCGGGCCGACCTTGCCATGCTGCCTGTAGAGAACACGACGTATGGCCGTGTGGCCGACATCCACCGCCTCCTTCCCGAAAGCGGGATGCACATCATCGAAGAAGCATTCGTACGGGTGCGGATCGCACTAATGGCCAAACCGGGTGTGACCCTTGACCAGATCAAACATATCCGCGCCCATCTGGTGCTCCTCCCGCAAGCGCGCAGCTTTCTTGAGGCCAACGGCATCACATCAGAGCCTGCCGCCGATAGTGCGGGTGCCGCAGAAGAGCTGGCTGCTGGAGGGCCCGCGCACGAGGGTGTCTTGGCCAGCGCAGTTGCCGCCGACATTCACGGGCTCGAAGTGCTGGTGGACGGCATTGAGGATCTGGCACACAACACGACACGCTTTGTGCTAATGGCACCGGATATTGATCTGACGCGGCGCGGCAACAAAATGATGACCACATTTGTCTTTGAAGTGCGCAACATCCCTGCTGCGCTTTACAAAGCGATGGGCGGCTTTGCCACCAACGGCGTCAACATGACAAAACTGGAAAGCTATATGGTCGGCGGTTCCTTCACTGCGACACAGTTTTATGCGGATATCGAGGGCCATCCAGACGACCCTGAAGTCGCACGCGCACTGGAAGAGCTAGGGTACTTCACCAATATGCTTGATATTTTAGGTGTATACCCCGCCCATCCGGGCCGCTGGGATATACCAACCTGAGGTCAACGGCCAATCATCCGCGCTGGTGACGCTCTTCCATCGATTTGACAAAATCTGCCGCGCGCAGCTTGTATTTCTTTGTCAGCGACGTTTTGGCAAGCTTCAGGGACTGCACCAACAGACGCGCCGATAGGTTCAACGGTTTGACCTCCACTGACATCATGATGCGCGTGCGGTTCTTTGACAAAGCCACCAACTCGGTCGTTAAAAGGGTCAGCAATCCTTGGGAGCTACATTCGAATACCATCTCGTTCGGCTTGTCGAAGGTGATCATCTCGATATCGACCTGACGCCGCTTCCCACGCAAATTGAATGTCCCACGCCAGCCCATACCAATGCCCGGGGCGATTTTTGTATCAGTTCGCTGCACCTCGGCGCCACGGCGCATGGCGGCGCGCTCGAACATCTCGAAATCGCACAACATATCAAACACCGCATCAATCGGCGCATCTATGTCTTCTTTGGTCGAGAATTTCATCGTTGCCCCAGTTTATTTTTTTTCATTTTTATTGGCTGCCACCCTTATTTTAAAGCGTACGCTTGATCGGTCAACCACCAGACTGCGCAATATCAACATAATCAGCTTTCAACACATCAACCAAGCGTATCGGAAAGCCACCGCTCGATCAGAAAATGCGCAATCGCGCCTTTACGGGCTGGCATAATTTCTGGGTGATGTCCTTGGCTGACTGTCATCATCTCCTCGCGTGTGACCCAACGGGCATCCTCGATCTCGACAGGGTCAACCGTGATATCACTGCTCGTCGCGTGACCCCAACAGCCAAACATCAAGGAGGCGGGGAAGGGCCACGGCTGACTCGCCAGATATCCGACCTCGCCGACACGCACGCCCGCTTCCTCAAACACCTCGCGCCGCACAGCCGCCTCCAGCGTCTCACCCGGCTCTACAAATCCGGCAAGCAATGAGTACATTCCCTGTGGCCAACCAGGCGAGCGCCCAACAAGAACGGAGTTTCCGTGGGTGATCAGCATGATCACAACCGGGTCGGTGCGCGGAAAATGCGATGCACCACAGGCGCCACATCCACGCTGCCAGCCGCCATTTGTCGGCTCCGTTGTTGACCCACATTTTGCACAAAACTGGTGAATATCGTGCCAACAGAACACTGCTCTGCCCGACGCGGCCAGTTCCGCGTCGCGTGGCGTCAGCCATGTCATCACGCGACGCAACTCCGCAAATGCCATCCAGTCAGGTAATGCAGGATGGCGCTGCTCGCTGGGGTCTAGAAACCCGCCAAGGCTACTCTCATCCAGCCCTTCAGGAGACCACGCCGACAGATCGACCGCAAATATAGGCCCGCCCTCTTCACGGCCCAGCAAAATCGGCGGAACCGCTGCGCCTTGCAGCGCTGCATGGTCCAACGCCAACCGGATCAGTCCAGCAGGCCGCTCCGTCGAGATCAAAGGCTTGCCGCGCCAGAACACAACCGCACGCGCCGCAGGATCAGCCAGCGCATCGCGCAGTGCCTCTGGATTGCTGCGCAACTCGCTCGCGCGGTCGAGGCCGGAGCCGCCAAAGGTAACATGTTCTGCGTTTTTCATCTCGAAATCCTACTATTATCCGCCGTGCATCTTCAATGACGTCCAAAGGTCGCAACACATGCCACAAAATCCGATTTACCCCTACAATCCATAGTGGTAAAAAAAGACATGAGCGTTGTGTCCACCTCCCAAAAAATCAAAGATCATTCAGAACGTAGTGTCTGCATCCGACTGTTGGCGACGACAGATTTGCACGGCCATCTTCTGCCCCATGACTACATCAAGGACCAGCCAACACAAGACGGGGGATTAGCAGGATTGGCGCGCCTGATCACCGAGGCCCGCGCACAGGCGGATGAGGCGCATATGCCGGTCGTGTTGCTCGACAACGGTGATACGTTTCAGGGGACACCGCTTGCGCACGACTTGGCGGAATGTGATGTCGGCGCTGACCACCCGATCGTCGCCGCGATGAATTATCTGCAATATGATGCGCTCGGTCTGGGCAATCACGATCTGGACCACGGCTTGCCCTACCTCAAGGCCGTTGCAGGCGCATTGAACATGCCCATGCTCAATTCAAACCTGCGCCACATCGACATCAGCCCGCTCAATCAATCACTGCTGCTGCCCGTTGATCTCGGGGACGCCGCTCCCGCACCACTCACCCTTGGCATCCTTTCGGTTCTGCCGATGCAAAGTGCCGCGTGGCAAAGCCATCACCTCGGCCCCAACACAACGTTGGAAGAGCCAGATGCCACGATTCGCACGGCCGCAGCTATTCTGCGCAAACAGGGCGCTGATCTAATTGTCGTTCTCGGGCATATGGGTGTTGGAAATGCAGACAGCACCGACAGTGATGTGCTGGCATCTCACGGGTTGGTCAGAACAGGTGACATTGATGCCCTGATATTGGGCCATACCCACCGCCGCCTCCCCTCGGTCGATTATTCCAGCCGGAAAGGTGTCGATATCGAGGCCAGTACGGTGGGCGGTGTACCAGCGTTAATGGCAGGGCATGCAGGATCTGATCTGGGCGTTATGGACCTCACTCTGGACTATGATCCCGCGCACGGCTGGCAGGTGCGCAACCATTGCTGCGC
>CBDTVN010000088.1:0-11872 GCA_965364195.1 uncultured Sulfitobacter sp.
GCAGCAGCAGACGCCGTGCCACCTTTGGCATTATATCTGCTTTTCGGGCATCTTCACGCGCAAGCCGTCCAGCTCATCCGTCACTTTCAACTGGCAGGTCAGGCGTGATTTCTCTGGATCTGGCTGATAGGCGAAATCGAGCATGTCTTCCTCCATGTCGTCCTTTGCCGGCAACTTGCCCACCCATGCCTCATCCACATAAACGTGGCAGGTCGAGCACGCGCATGCGCCACCGCAATCGGCCTCGATGCCCGGGATATTATTGTCACGTGCACCTTCCATGACCGTCAGGCCAGTCGCGACCTCCACAACATGTTCTTTGCCACTGTGTTCTACGTATGTAATCTTGGCCATCAAAGCGCCCTCTCAAGGTGAATTTCGTTATTTCTACCCATGCGTTCCGCGACGCGCCAGCCCCTTTTGCGCTGCATCGTGCCGCAGGTGATCTGGCTTCTAGGCAAGGGGTGCAAAACAGGCTATTACCGCTGAGATACAATACAGACCCAAAGGCATTGGGCTATGACGCAGGCACCACTCTTTCGCAGCACCTCACGCAGTGCAACAGCCCTCTTGGGGGCTATGTTTCTGACCGCGTGTCTGCAGGGCCAGACGGTTTCCCAAAGCGGGACGATTGTTGGCAACAGTTTGGCCCCTGCGGGCGCACCCCCAGGCACCTGTTGGGGTAAAATCCCGACACCTGCAGTGATTGAGACTGTCACCGAACAAGTCCTTGTTACCCCAGCCAAGACCAACGCGGATGGCACCATCGCCACCTTACCTGTCTACCGCGCAGAAAGCCGCCAACAGATCGTCACACCGCGCACCGACCGCTGGTTCGAAATCCCTTGCCCGCCTGCCTTCACGGTCGAGTTTGTCTCGACCCTGCAACGCGCGCTGCAAGCGCGGGGACAATATACGGGTGCGGTGAGCGGCAATATGGACGATGCGACCCGCCGCGCTGTGCTGGCCGTGCAAACGGCAAATGGTCTGCCCAGCGATGTGTTGTCGATTGAGACAGCGCGCGAGCTTGGCATTGTTGCGGTTCTTCGCACACCCTGAACGCACATGAAAAAGGGCGCCCCCGAAGGAGCGCCCCATCTCACAATATTGCAAATATTTGCGCTTACTCTTCTTCGAGTGTCAAAGCGACAAAACGTGGATCACCCGCACGGCGCACCAGCAACAGCAAGGACTTTCGCCCCGCCTCGCGTGCTGCATCTACACGGCCATTCAGATCGGCAATCGAAGTGATCTTCTGCTGACCCGCTTCGGTGATGATGTCGCCAGCCCGCAGCCCTTTTTCAAATGCTTCCGATCCATCGGCGACTTCCGTCACGGCAAGGCCCATCATATCGGCTGCAGCCCCCAACTCTTCGCGCATCTCATCGGTGAGCGGGGTGACTGTAAGACCCATCAGAGAAGATATTTCAGGTGCGTCCGGCGTCTCCGTCTCTTCTTCTGCTGAGGGTGTTGCGCTGCCATCTGCATCTTCACGGCGGCCCAACACTACAGGGATCGTCTGAGATTTGCCTTCACGCAGTACTGTCACACGCACGGTTGCGCCCACAGGGCTGTTGCCCACTTGGCGCACCAGGCCGCGCGTATCGGCGACTTCAACTCCGTCAAAGGACATGATCACATCGCCGGTCTCAAGGCCTGCATCCTTTGCAGGACCGTCAGGTACATCGGTGATCAGCGCGCCGGTGGCATCGTCAAGTCCCATCGCATCTGCAACATCCTGCGTCACATCCTGAATACGCACACCCAACCAGCCGCGCCGCGTCTCGCCGAACTCCTTGAGTTGGTCCACCACACGGGTCACAACATTGGACGCCATGGAAAAGCCGATGCCTATGGAGCCGCCGTTGGGCGACAGAATTGCCGTGTTCACCCCGATGACAGAACCATCCATATTGAACAAAGGCCCGCCAGAGTTGCCACGGTTGATCGCTGCATCGGTCTGAATATAGTCGTCATAAGTGCCTGACAGCGCGCGGTTGCGTGCGCTCACAATGCCGGCTGAGACAGAAAATCCCTGCCCCAACGGGTTGCCCATGGCGATGACCCAATCACCAACGCGCGCTGCGTCACTGTTGCCAAAGCTCACGAAAGGCAGCGGGCTATCGGTCTCAACCTTCAACAGCGCGATATCGGTGTTCGGATCCGTCCCGATCACTTTCGCGATCAACTCTTCGCCTGAGAAAAATTCGATCGTGATCTCGTCGGCGCCCTCAATCACGTGGTTGTTGGTGACAACATACCCGTCTTCTGAAATCACAAAGCCTGAGCCCAGCGCGGAGGATCGGCGTGGTGACGGCGCTTGACCGTCATCATCATCGCCACGGTTGCGGTCCTGAAACTCGCGAAAGAAATCCTCGAACGGGGAGCCTTCGGGTACGATCCCGCGTGGCCCCGTGCGCCCTTCCACCAGCGTGGACGTAGTGATGTTGACCACAGAGGGGCTAATCTTTTCGGCCAAAGGTGCCAGGCTTTCGGGCTTGGCGTAGGCCATGACCGTCTGCAAGACGACCAAGGACAGCGCCATAAGCCCGATGAGAGCCGCACGGACCAGGGGGGGGAAAGCGCTAGGTCGGGATTGAACTTTTGCGTGATCTTGCTCTTGGGCGACCGCTTTGGGCTGCATATATCGTCTCCTGATCGAAACCATGCCCTCAGTCGGGGCCATATTCTTGCCTGTCAGACTGCATCCTGCGCTGTCTGTCCGCAATATGAAACATGTATCTTCCGCGGGCGATTTCAACGTGTACTGACAAAGCTGTGTGTTAATTCTGTGTAATGTTGAAAAATCACGCCGCTCATCGCTTTAGCCATGCTAAGCCTGCCCCATTACATTGCCGCAACCGGAGCCATTCTCATGAGCCATGTTCTTCGCCGTAGCCTGACCGCTATCCAACCCAGCATTGTGGGCGGAGAAGGCCCCTATCTTATCGACGACAGCGGTAAACGCTATCTCGATGCGTGTGGCGGGGCGGCTGTTTCCTCGCTCGGCCATGACAATGCTGCCGTGCGCAAGGCAATTTGCGATCAGGTCAATACATTGGCCTTTGCCCACACAGGCCTCTTTACAAACAAATGGGCGGAGGAGTTATCAGATTACCTTATCGCCCATGCGCCCGAAGGCACAGGCGAGGGCCGCGTCATGTATTTGGGCAGCGGGTCCGAGGCGATGGAAGCCGCACTCAAACTCGCGCGCCAATACCATGTGGAGCGGGGCGAGACGGGCCGCGCCCATATCATCGCACGCGCGCCATCTTACCACGGCAACACACTTGGCGCGCTCGCTGTGAGTGGTCACGCTGGGCGCCGCGCACCATTCGCCCCCCTGCTCATCGAGACGCAGCATATTGATGCCACCTACAACTACCGCCTCCAGCAGGACGGCGAGAGCGAGGGGGCCTTTGGCCTGCGCATGGCCAACCAGCTGGAGAGCAAGATACTGGAGTTGGGATCCGAGACCGTCTGCGCCTTTGTTGCCGAGCCTGTCGTCGGCGCATCCCTTGGCACACAGCCGCCGCCAAAAGGCTACTTCAAGCGCATTCGCGAGATTTGCGACACCTACGGCGTGCTATATATCGCGGATGAAGTCATGTGCGGCATGGGCCGGACCGGATCACTCTTTGCACTGTCACAAGAGGGCATACACGCCGACATCACCACCATGGCCAAAGGGCTCGGTGCGGGATACCAGCCCATCGCTGCCGTCATGGCCTCTGAAAAAGTGTGCGATGCGATCGTGGCTGGATCAGGCAAGCTCTGGAACGGTCACACCTACATGAGCCACGCCGTCGCGACCGCCGGAGCTATGGCCGTTATGCGCGAGATCGAGACACATGATCTGTTGGGCGCTGTGAAATCCCGCGGCACACAGCTAGAGACCGCATTGCACGACCGACTTGGCCAGCACGCCCATGTGGGCGATATTCGCGGGCGCGGCCTATTCTGGACTGCCGAAATCGTGGAAGACCGCGCAACCAAGACGCCCTTTGATGTTTCCCGCAACATCGCAGGTAAGGTGCAACAGGCGGCGATGGAAGCTGGCATGATCTGCTACCCTGCACAGGGCTGTGCGGATGGCACAGCAGGCGATCATGTGCTGCTCGCCCCTTGCTTTACCTCTACGCCAGAGGAAATCGACATCATTGTGGACACGCTTGCGCAGGCCATCGATCACGTCACCGCCTGATCGTTCATGAATGACAATAAAAAAGGGGCCGACAGTTACCTGCGGCCCCTTTTTCTATGTCTTGGAAATGCGCGTCTTAGTCGCGCTCACCCTCGTCCGAGCGTGAGCCCTGATCCGAGCGCAGGTAGTTAAAGAACTCGCTGTTGTCAGGTGACAAAACCATCGTGGAATTGCTGCCTTTCAGGGCTTCTTCATAAGCTGCCAAGGAGCGGTAGAATTCGAAGAACTCTGGGTCTTTCGAGTAAGCTTCCGCGAAAACGCGGTTCCGCTCGGCGTCTGCTTCACCCTCGATGATCCGCGCATCACGGCTCGCTTCCGAGATGATCTCTTCAAACGTACGATCCGCAAGAGCTGTCACACGCTGGGCCGCTTCACGACCACGCGCCCGCTCGTCCGTTGCTTCACGTTCGCGCTCCGCAATCATCCGCTGAAGTGTTGCGTCAAAGTTCTGCTCGGGCAAGTTGGTCTGGCGCAAACGTACGTCCACAACCTCAAGGCCCAGCGCATTTGCACGCGCGTCTGTGCGGACACGGATCTGGTCCATAAGCGCGGAACGCTCGGGCGACAGGATCGTGTTTGACGTTACACCTTGGGAACCCAGAACGGCACGAATTTGCGATTCGAGAATACCGCTGAGGTCGTTTGCCGCGCGGGCCTCACCGCCGGAGCCAACGGCCTGACGGTACTGAACAACATCAGCAATGCGATAGAGTACGAATGCGTCGATCTCCAAACGGCGATCATCAGCAGGTGTAACTTCGATCAAATCTGTCTCAAGCGACAAGATACGATCTTCAAACCGCACAACCTCATCCACCAATGGCAGTTTGAAGCCCAAGCCGGGATCTGTGCGGACCTGCACAATCTCACCGAACCGCAGGACAAGTGCCTTCTCACGCTCGTCCACGACGAACAAAGAGGACAGAACAGCCGCGCCAATAACCGCGACAATCGGGATCAGAAAGCTGGTCTTATTCATCAGTTGTTCCCTCCGCTGCGACGCAGCTCGTTGAGTGGCAGATACGGAACAACACCCTGTCCGCCTCCTTCGCCTCCGTTGTTTTCAAGAATAATCTTGTCCACTTGACCAAAGACCTTCTCCATCGTCTCCAGATACAGACGCTTGCGCGTAACACCCGGTGCGGCCGCGTATTCAGTTAGAACGGCCTCAAAACGAGAGGCCTCACCGATGGCGCCGTTTACTTCGCGCGCACGGTAACCTTCAGCAGCTTCAAGCAACTTGGCGCTTTCACCACGCGCCTCGGCGACTTTCTGGTTCGCGTAGGCATCCGCCTGACGCTCCAAACGGTCACGCTCCTGCTCGGCGGCTTGTACGTCGCGGAACGCATCCACAACAGACACCGTCGAGGTGGCACCATTTGCGTCGGTCACCACAACTGTACGGCTGGGTGGGTCAACTTTGTTCACGTTCACACGGACGATATTGATGCCCGTGTCGCGGTTGTCGAGTGTTTCCTGAATGAGCGCTTTGACCTGTTCTTCAACCAGACCACGGTCACGGTTGAGGATAGGTGCCAGCTCTGACTGCGCAATCACTTCGCGCATCGCAGATTCAGAAATCGCGCGGACGGATGCATCAGGATCGCGGAGCGAGAATTTGAACTGCTGTGCATCCTTGATGTTCCAGACAACCTGAAAATCAATGTCGACGATGTTCTCGTCCGTCGTCAGCATCAGACCATCATTGTCACCGGCCCCCCGGCTCACGCCCAGAGCTTCCGTGCGGTTGGTCGTCACGTCGAACACTTCTGCCTTGACCAGCGGCCATGGAGCAAAGTTCAGGCCCTCTGTCCCGATCCCGCTAAACTCACCCAGAAAAAGCTCGATGGATTGCTCTTGGGTCTCGACACGGTAGGTCGAGGAAAAGAGCCATGCCCCCACCAGCACAAGTGCGCCAATACCAATCATGCCACGTGTAATCTCAGGTGCGCCGCCGCCGCCGCCAGAACCGCCACCGGTGCCGTTCGAGCGGTTACCGCCGCCCATCAGGACGCGCAATTGCTCTTGGCCTTTTTTTACCAGCTCTTCGATCTCGGGGATCGGGGGCTTCTCGCCGCCGCCATTGCCGCCGTTATTCCCACGGTTGCCGCCATTATTGCCGCCCCCGCCAGAGCCGCCGTTGTTGCCGCCGCCGTCGTTGCCGCCGCCTGAATTGCCACCGCCGCCCCAAGGACCGCCTGTGTTGCCAGCCATATGTATTTCCCTCTTTAAGTCGCCCCGTACCGGAGCAGGCTTGTCGTATAAGTGTAAACTGTGCGTTTACACGGTTATTTCAAGATGCGGGCGTGTAAGATATGCCCTCGTCTTATCTAAATACGCACCCTCAAGTGGAGCGCACCGGGTCTCGCATTGTCACCAATTCTTCGGACATCGTCGGATGCACCGCGCAGGTCTGGTCAAATTGCTCTTTTGTGGCACCCATTTTGATTGCAATGCCTGCCATCTGGATCATCTCGCCCGCCTGTGGTGCGACGATATGACAACCCAGTACAACGCGGGTTTTCTGGCTCACGACCAGCTTCATCATCACGCGGTCCTCGCGTCCGGCAAACGAGGTCTGCATCGGCTTGAACGATGTGGCGTACACCTCGATAGGCTCCTGCGCTTCTGCCTCTTCCTCGGTCATCCCCACTGTGCCCATTTCAGGCTGTGTAAACACGGCAGACGGGATCAGATCGTGATCTACTGGCGTAGGCTCACCGCCGAATACGGTTTTCACAAAGGCCATACCCTCGCGGATCGCCACAGGGGTGAGGTTCACCCGGTCCGTCACATCGCCAATCGCATAGATCGACGGGACACCCGTCTGGCTGTATTCGTTTACCTCAATTGCCCCGCCACGGCCAAGTGCTACGCCAATGTCTTCCAGCCCCATGTCGTTGGAGTTGGGGGCGCGGCCTGTGGCAAAAAACACTTTATCGAAGATTTTCTCTTTACCGGTGCTGGATTTCACCCACGTCCCGCCTTCGCGCGCTTCCATCTCAAGAATATTTGCGCCGGAATGCATGTCGATCCCCCGTGTGCGCATCTGCTCCGCCACAAGGCCGCGCGCCTCGTCGTCAAATCCGTTAAGGATTTGCCCGCCGCGATAAAACATCGACACATTCACACCGAGGCCGTGCAGAATGCAGGCAAACTCGCAAGCGATATACCCGCCGCCTACAATCAGCATTGAACGCGGCAAGCTCTCCAGATCAAAGACGTCGTCGGACACTATACCAAGATCTGCGTTTTTCAGATCAAGACGTACCGGGCGCCCACCTGTGGCGATCAGAATGTGCTTGGCTGTTTTTTCCTCACCAGTGGAAAGTGTCACAGTGTGCGCATCCTTGAGCGTGGCGCGCGCATCGAATTTATCAACGCCAGAGTTATCCAGCAGGTTGCGGTATATGCCTTCCAACCGGTCCAGTTCGCTGCGCATCTTGCCTGCAAAATTGTGCCAGTCGAACGGCCCGTCGCTGACTTCCCAACCGTAATCACGCGCGTCTTGAAACATGTCGCGATATGTCGATGCAAAGACCATCAGCTTTTTCGGCACACAGCCCCTGATCACACAGGTCCCGCCATACCGGCTTTCCTCGGCCAGCCCGACTTTTGCGCCGTATTCTCCTGCTGCCACACGCGCGGCACGCACGCCGCCAGAGCCGCCACCAATTACAAACAGGTCATAGTCAAAATCGCTCATCGCAGGGTCCTTCAATCACTTAGGTCGGAAAACAGGTTATCAGTCTCGACAAAATCAAGGCGTTCTGTCGCGATCGTTCCTTCATTGACGTCACGCACTTCGACTTTGCCATCCCCATACCCGATCACAACCGTGTCACAGATATCGATGAACAGGCCGTTCTCGACCACACCGGGCATTTGGTTGATCACAAGAGCAAGCTGCCGCGGGTTGCCAATACGGTTGAGGTGCAGATCAAGGATGTGGTTGCCCTCATCCGTGTGAAACGGGCGGTCACCGTTCATGCGTAACGTGCTGTAACGCCCCAGTACATCCATCGAGATCAGCGTTTCCTCGACCAGAGCCTGTGTTGTCTGCCAGCCAAAGGGGATCACCTCGATGGGCAGTGGGAACGCGCCCAGATGCTCGACCTCTTTGCCGATATCGGCGATCACCACCATCTGGTCACTCGCCGTCGCTACGATCTTTTCTTGCAAAAGGGCACCTCCGCCACCTTTGATCAAGTTCAGATCACCGTCAAATTCATCCGCCCCGTCAATCGTCAGGTCGAGCCATTTGGCCTCGTCCAGACTGATCACATCAATGCCAACCTCGCGGGCAAGCTGTGCAGTACGGCTTGAGGTCGGCACGCCCTTGATCTTGAGACCTTCGTCGCGCACCATCTCGCCCAGACATCGGACAAGCCACGCAGCCGTCGATCCCGTACCAAGTCCGACACGCATGCCGTTCTCGACGAATTGTGACGCGCGTTTCGCGGCCACAAATTTCGCTTTGTCGATAGGCGACAGGTCTGAAGACATGGGGAACCTCCCTTTGGGTATGCGGGGACTTATAGGAAAGATGCGCGCGGGGTGCGAGGGGCAATCGTGCCTCCAAGCGTCCAGCGTCGCACCCTTGGCCCAAACATACGAAAACCTGTCGTTTTCAGGCGTGTGAGAGTCTGTCAGCAAAGGCACAAGCCTTGCATGACATATACCCTCCATTACGCGCCCGACAACGCCTCCCTGATCATCCGCCTCGCTTTGGAGCAAATGAATCTGCCCTACCGCGATGTGTTGGTGGACCGTGCGGGCAAAGGGCAGCAAAGCCCCGCCTATCTCGCCCTCAATCCAAACGGCCTGATCCCTGTGCTGGAGACCCCCCAAGGGCCGCTGTTTGAAACAGGTGCGATCCTGCTCTGGCTCGGCGACACCCACGGCGGCATTGGCCCTGCTCCTGATGATGCGGCACGTGGTGACTACCTGAAATGGCTGTTCTTCACCGCCAACACGCTGCACCCTGCCCTACGCATTTTGTTTTACCCCGAGAAATATGTCGGCCCTGATTTTGCCATGCAAAACGCCCTGCGCACGGGTCTGCACGACATTATCAATACAGCGTTCAAAAAGCTCGACAATGTCGCAGCACACGCGCCCGCGTGGCTAGGCGATGAAAAACCCACAGCGCTCGATTTCTATATCGCTGGCTGTCTGCGCTGGTGCGCACTCTATCCAGCGGACGCGCCGCACGACTGGTTTAGCCTCGCCAACTTTCCCGCGCTCCTTGCACTGTGCCAGAACCTCGAGACACTGCCTTGCACAGCGGCCCTACAAGCAGCAGAAGGTTTGGGACCCACACCTTTTTCCGCGCCCACCTACGCCGATCCACCCCACGGGAGTGCCACCTGATGTTTCTATCCGTCTTCGAGATGTTCAAAGTGGGCATTGGCCCGTCATCGTCACACACAATGGGGCCGATGGTCGCCGCCGCGCGCTTCCTCGAACAGATGCGCGCCTCGCCGTTTCACTTCTCCGGTCTGCGCGCCTCCCTGCACGGCAGCTTGGCGTTTACCGGCATCGGCCACGCCACGGACCGCGCCTCCATTCTGGGCCTCGCAGGCTTCACGCCCGAGAGCTATGACGCGGCGCGGGCTGAAGCTGTCCTTAAAGAAATCAATGAGACGCACACCATCACCGTAGACGGTCTCGCACCGCTCCACTTCAACCCAAAAGCCGATCTGATCTTCGACTATGACACGCCGCTTGCAGGTCACGCCAACGGCATGACCCTTATGGCCACCGATGCTCAAGGGGACGTGACCATGCGGCAGGTCTATTACTCCATCGGCGGCGGCTTTGTCATGACCGAAGAGGAACTCGCTGCAGGCAAAGATACGGACGAGGGTGCGCCGGTCCCCTTCCCCTTTAAATCCGCCGCCGAGATGCTGGAGATGGCAAAAGCCTCCGGCAAGAATATCGCCCAGATGAAACGCGCCAATGAAGTGTCGCGCAACGGTGAGGTGCATCTGCGTGAGGGTTCCAAGCGCCTGTGGCAAGTGATGAATGACTGTATCAACCGCGGGCTCGAGACGGATGGCATCCTTCCCGGCGGTCTTAACGTGAAACGCCGTGCCAAAGGCATCCATGACGCCCTGCTGGCCGAGCGCGGCATGAATCAGTCCGCGCCGCACACCATCAACGACTGGATGAGCACATACGCCATGGCCGTCAACGAGGAGAACGCGGCGGGCGGACAGGTCGTCACCGCCCCCACCAACGGGGCCGCAGGCGTTATGCCCGCCACGCTACGCTATTATCTAGACCACGTACCGGGTGCATCAGAGTCCCATATCGAGGATTTCCTGCTCACCGCTGCCGCCATTGGCGGGCTGGTCAAGTTCAACGCCTCCATCTCTGGCGCTGAGGCCGGATGCCAAGCCGAAGTAGGCTCTGCCGCCGCCATGTCCGCAGGGGCACTCTGTGCTGTGATGGGCGGCACGCCCGAACAGGTGGAAAACGCCGCCGAGATAGCGCTTGAGCATCATCTCGGCATGACCTGCGATCCGGTGCGTGGTCTGGTTCAGGTTCCGTGCATTGAGCGGAACGGCCTTGGAGCTATCAAAGCCGTCTCTGCCGCGTCACTCGCTCTGCGCGGTGACGGCACCCATCTGGTGCCGCTGGATGCATGCATCGAGACGATGCGCCAGACCGGCGTCGACATGAGCGAGAAATACAAGGAGACGTCACTGGGTGGTCTGGCGGTAAACGTTCCAAACTGCTGATTGCGCACCTGACTTTAAGTCACCTGTTTAATCCGGAACCCGTAGTGCTTAGGTGCGTTGTCTCTCCGACGCGCGCACTTTTGCACGCAACGGCAACAGATAGGACACCCCATGAATATTCTGATGGTTCTCACCTCCCATGACCAACTCGGCGATACAGGCGAGAAAACCGGCTTTTGGCTCGAAGAGTTCGCTGCACCTTATTACGTCCTGAAAGATGCCGGTGCGAAAATCACTCTTGCCTCGCCAAAGGGTGGCCAGCCGCCGCTTGATCCCAAAAGCGACAGTGACGATGCACAGACCGAAGCGACAAAACGCTTCAAATCAGACGATGACGCGCAAGCAGCCCTCGCCTCTACCGAAGTCCTCTCTGGAATTACCGCAGATGGCTATGACGCCGTCTTCTTCCCGGGCGGCCACGGCCCACTTTGGGATTTGGCCGAGGACGCTGACAGCATCCGCTTGATCGAGAGTTTTGCAGAGCATGATTTGCCCATCGGGGCAGTCTGTCACGCACCGGCCATCTTTAAGCACCCCAAAGTGTCTGGCAAACCGCTTGTCGCAGGCAAGAAGGTAACAGGCTTTACGAATTCGGAAGAAGAAGCTGTGGGCCTCACTGATGTGGTCCCGTTCTTGGTCGAAGACATGCTTAAAGCAAACGGTGGCGTCTATGTGCGCGGTGACGACTGGGCAAGCTTCGTGACAACCGACGGAAAACTGGTCACAGGGCAAAACCCCGCCTCCTCGGAAGAAGCCGCAAAGAAGTTGCTCAACCTACTGTAAAATAAGTCGGGCGGGGCAATCTGTGCCCCGTCCGAAGACTTCCTTACGATCCCAACCCCATCCGAATTTTCCAAAAATATCTTTCGCGTCTCTATACTCTTGCCAGCATCAACCTGCCGCCATACCCATTTAGGCATGA
>CBDTVN010000089.1:0-11853 GCA_965364195.1 uncultured Sulfitobacter sp.
CAACGCCTGTGCGCGCGGCCAATCCGGCATTCAGCGGCTTTGCCATTGTGCCAAATTGCGCCTTCACCCCTGAGGCCATACTTGCGCAAAGCCCAAGCGCGTTGCGCGTCTGCCCTTTGTCCAGACCAAGCAATCGCGCGGCGGCGAGTGTGGCCCCGAAAGCGCCCGCCGTTGCCGTCTGGTGGTATCCCACCTGATAGTGCGCGCGGCCCAGCCAGACGCCTACCATCACCGATGCCTCGACACCGATGGTTGCCGCATCAATCGCCTCTGTCAGCGGTGTATCCAGTGTCTCGGCCAGCGCCATAACGGCGGGCAGCACAGCAACTGAAGGGTGTCCGATGTGGGCAAAGTGGGTGTCGTCATAATCAAGTGCGTGGCTCAACGTGCCATTGATCAGCGCCGCAGAAGCAGCCCCAAGATCACCGCCACCAAAGATATGCGCAGGGCCATCCTCGATCATCTGTGCGCTGCGAAAACGCGCAAACTCGGGCTCAACCGCGCCCGCAATCCCGCAGGCCGCCCAATCAAACAGCGACAGGCGCATCATCGCGGCGGCCTCTTCCGGCACCTCACTCATGCTGAATTTAATGAGTTGGTCTGTGATCCCCATGGCGTCCTCCCCCGACGTTGCCCCAATCAGGGTCAGCCATAAAGCGTGTTTGCCCGCTTCTCAAACGCTTTGACGACCCGCTGCATTGCCTCGTTAAAAACGACGCCAATGATTTTTTGCAAAATCGCGTTGCGGAACTCGAAGTCAACAAAGAACTGCACCTCGCAACCGCCTTCCACATCTCGAAAAGCCCAGTTAGATTTCATATACTTGAAAGGACCATCGAGGTATTCAGTGTCGATCTTTTTGACCTCGGGCCACAGCACCACGCGAGAGGAGAAACGCTCCCGAAATACTTTGAACGAGATCACAAGATCGGCGTCCATCACACTGTGATCACCCTTATCCGTGACGGATTTAATGCGCGCGGCGGATGTCCACGGCAGGAACTTGGGATAATCGCCAACATCCGCCACCAGATCGTACATCTGTTGGGCCGTGTAGGGCATCGTGCGGTTCTCTGAGTGCGTGGGCATTGAATTCCTAGGCTCGTTTAGGTAGCGCTGTATCAAAGCCCGCAAGGGCGCACAATCAAGAGGTGGCCATGCAAACGCGTCCTTATGTCATAGATCAGATGATTTCGGCCAAATCCATTGCCGCACGGATTGAGGAATTATGTGTCGAAATCCAGACCGAATTTGCCGATACGGACAAATTGGTGGTTGTGGGGCTGCTGCGCGGGAGCTTTGTGTTTATCGCTGATCTGGTGCGCGAACTGGACCTGCCGATCGAGGTCGATTTTTTAGAAGCCTCAAGCTATGGAGACGGAATGGAAAGCACCCGGGAAGTTCGCATTCTCAAGGACTTGCGCGGCGGCATTGAAGGGCGTGATGTATTGCTGGTCGAGGATATCGTGGACACCGGATACACCCTGTTCCATGTCACCGCCATGCTACGCGCGCGCAAACCATCACGGCTGAAAACCGTAGCACTTCTGGATAAACCCTCACGGCGCGAAGTGGATTTGCGCGCCGATCATACCGGCTTTGAGATACCTGATGAGTTCGTCGTAGGTTACGGTATCGATTTTGCGCAACGTAACCGCAATCTGCCGTTTATTGGCAAAGTTCGGTTCACTGACGAAGCATAAGAAATGCTTGATCCACGTCACCTTCTCCGGGCCAAACGCATGGTACAAAATCCGCCCTCGATCAAGCGGGTTAAGCTGTTAGTCGCAGTGCTGGCCATCGCAGCCGTGATATTTGGTCTGGAATACTTTGGCTTCTGGCCCGAATGGGCGCAGGCGGAGCGTATTCCCCGCCGCTTCTAAACTCCTCAGGCGATGCCAAGTTTCTTGTTCCGCGCTGCACGCAGCTGCGCGAAATCGTCGCCAGCATGATAGCTTGAGCGTGTCAGCGGGGTCGCCGAAACCATCAAGAAACCTTTGCCATAGGCGGCCTTTTCATAGGTCGCAAACTCGTCTGGATGTACAAAGCGGTCCACGCGATGGTGCTTTGGCGTAGGCTGCAAATATTGACCGATGGTCAGGAAATCGATGTCGGCGGCGCGCATATCGTCCATCACCTGCATAACGGACTGACGGTCCTCGCCTAAACCGACCATGATGCCGGATTTGGTAAACATCGACGGGTCCAACTCCTTGATCCGCTGCAACAGGCGCAACGAATGGAAGTACCGCGCACCAGGGCGGACTTCGGGATAAAGACCCGGAACGGTTTCCAAGTTATGATTGAACACATCTGGGCGTGCTTCGACGACCTTTTCAAGGGCTTCCGGGGCACACTTGATAAAGTCAGGTGTGAGAATTTCAATGGTCGTGTCAGGGGCACGGTGACGGATCGCACGGATTGTCTGGGCAAAGTGCTCTGCCCCCCCGTCTTCTACATCGTCGCGGTCCACAGAAGTAATAACCACGTGGTTCAACCCAAGCTTCGCCACCGCATCGGCCACACGTCCTGGCTCGAACACGTCCAAATCCTCAGGCGGTTTGCCCGTGGCAATGTTGCAGAAGGTACAAGCACGCGTACAAACCTCGCCCATGATCATCATGGTAGCGTGACCCTGAGACCAACATTCCCCCACATTGGGGCAGCCTGCTTCTTCACAAACCGTCACCAGTTTGTTCTCGCGCATGATGCGCGCAGTGTCCTCATAACCCTTCCCCCCCGGCGCGCGGACGCGAATCCAGTCTGGCTTTTTCGGCTGGGCATTGTCAGGGCGGCGCGCCTTTTCAGGGTGGCGCTGTTCGGGAATTTTCAGATCACGCATGGATACCTCGTGTGATGGACGCTTTATATCTATCACATTGAGTATTGAACAAAACCCTGTCCACGCGCAATGCGGCTATGCACCGCAATTTTTCATCCAATCATAGCGCCACTTTGATCTGTATTCTCGGAATAGTGCCTCTTGAGCCCCATAAGGGCGATCCGCAATACGATCTTGCCAGAGCGCGCAGACCAACCCAGTGTTTTCTCCGCGGTCTCCAATCCTTCCAGAAAACAACAGCACCGCAGGGTAACATCAGACAGACCCGGTCCGATATCCTGCAAGGCGGCAATCACGCGCGCACGTGCCCGCTCTATCGCGCCTGCGCTTTGCGCAGGGTCAGGTATAGGACTGTCGCGCAGCGCAACCAGAAACTGGTCCCAGTCCCGCGCCACCTCTGCCTCCATCTGTGCCATCTCGAAATCCTCGCGCAGACGCTCTCCCGCATGCACCAGATCATCGCTCAAGAACCGCTCCCCCTCGCGGTCGCGACGGCGGGCGAGTGCGACAAGCGGGCTTTCTGCCATACCATAGCGGATGCGGCGCGGCGCATCAGAGGCGTCACCCGTCTCTGCCTCAAGGGTACCACCCGCCTGTACACTCTCGTCGCGCGCCATCAGATCAGCAAGTGCGGAACGCCCCGCCGCGGTAATCTGGTAGCGTGTGATACGGCCCGCCTTCGGTGCCATGATCCAGCCCTTGAGCGCCATAGCTTCCGCAATCGCGCGGTCCACAACGCCAATGCGCGTGCTTTGCCCGCCCACACCTTCGCGCACAATCACAGCCTTCTCCAAATCAGCAGCAACCGCCAGAACAGCACCCGTTTCAGACAATCGGCGCAGAATACGCATCCCATCCACCGACAATTGTGCGGCATCCGGCAAATCATTGGCTTCATGCGCGACAGATCCCAGCCGCACAGCGCGATCAACCGGTGCGCGCGGTGCAGGTACCACTTCCGACTTGCCGCCGAGGGATTTTAGCACCCCGTCTACCAACGGATCATCCCGCAGTGTCTCAACCCGCCTGATTTGTCTCAGAATTGTAGAAGCGTGACACCCTTGTTTGCGCGCCAAGGCACGGATCGGAATGCCCATTTCCGTGTGATCGATGTAATTTTGCACTGAACGGGGCACCCACCCCGGCATAACGCTGGCAACGCCTCCCGCACGAAGTTGAGATTGTTCAATGTCCTGCATCTGTGGTCCCATGTCTGAGTGTCCCTCCTCAGTTTTGTTAACAATAGGTAAATTCAACCTATGGATGAATTGGTTACCTATTCGTTAAAATAAACGTTAGATCCCATGATTGTTGACAAAAGAGAAACAATCCTAAATGCGCCGCGCGCTGCGTAGGCTCAGCACGCAACAGGCGGAAAACTGGGGGATTATAGCGATATCAAAAGCAAGCAAACGCCTTGCCGCAACCCTAGGGAGCTCAAAATTATGAAAGATATCCACAGCCTATTGGCCAGCCTGCACCGCCCTCGTCTGTTGATGCGCGCTGCGCGTATCGGTGCGCAGGACTACCGGCGCGATGCACATCTTCCACGGTTGCTAGGGTATGGCGTTTTACCACGTCATGCGGACGCGCTAATGCGCCTGATTGATGCGGAGCAGGAAATTGAAAATCAACGCGCCGAGACTGATCCATGCTATAATGTGGTCAGTCACGTTGACATCATGATCGCAATTGTTGGCGAAGCGCGCGCGCTGCGGGCCATGAAAGCAGACCCGCAGCTGATATAGCTACATGAAGCTGTCAGGCTCTGCTGCTTTACGTTTGGCGACGAATTCGTCCAGAGCTTCGGTGATCGCAGGATCCATCGCAGGCTGCTGATAATCGCCCAGCATCTTCTCAACGCGCAAAGCGGCGAGGGTCTGCGTATCGCGCGCGCCCTCGTCCTCCCATGTCTCGAACGGTTTATAATCCAACAGGTCGGATTTCCAAAACGCGCTCTTGAAGTTCGCTTGCGTGTGCTCACAGCCCAGATAGTGCCCCCCTGGCCCTACCTCACGGATCGCATCCATCGCTTGGGCGTTCTCGTCAATCTCCACGCCACGTGCCAGATGGTGCAACGTCCCCAGCTGGTCTGCATCCATCACAAACTTCTCGAACGACGACACAAGACCCCCCTCCAGCCAGCCACATGAGTGCAGCATAAAGTTCACACCGGACAAAAGGCCCATATTTAAACTGTTGGAGGTCTCATAAGCTGCCTGCGCATCCGGCAATTTGGACCCGCAAAATGATCCTGCCGAGCGGTAGGGCAGCTTCAAACGCCGCGCCAACTGACCCGCTCCGTAAGTGATATGCGCAGCCTCGGGCGTGCCAAATGTCGGCGCGCCGGAGTTCATATCAATCGAGGTTACAAATGCGCCCATGATCACCGGCGCTCCGGGTTTGATCAGCTGGCTATAGGCAATACCCGCCAACGCTTCGGCCAGCACTTGGGTCAATGTTCCCGCAACGGACACAGGCGCCATAGCGCCGCCTACGATAAAGGGCGAAATGATACAGGCCTGATTGTTCTGCGCATAGACCTCCAGCGCACCCATCATCACATCGTCAAACGTCATAGGTGAGTTGATGTTGATGAGCGAAGTCATGACCGTGTTTTCCTGCACGAATTTCTCGCCGAACAGAACGCCACACATGTCCACTGAATCCTGTGCGCGGCTCGGCTCTGTCACCGAGCCCATAAACGGCTTGTCGCTCAACGTCATATGGGCGTGCAACATGTCCAGATGCCGCTTGTTTACAGCAATATCCGTAGGCTCGCATACCGTCCCACCGGAATGGTGCAACCACTTGGACATATAGCCCAGCTTCACGAATTTGCGAAAATCATCCATCGTCGCATAACGACGCCCACCAGCCAAATCGCGCACAAAGGGCGGACCGTAAACGGGAGCCAGCACAAGGTTCTTGCCACCCACAACCACATTGCGCTCAGGGTTGCGCGCATGCTGCGTATAAGAGGAGGGTGCGGTCTTGATCAATTCGCGCGCCAGACCTTTTGGCAAACGCACCCGCTCACCTTGCACATCTGCGCCCGCTTCACGCCAACGCGCCAAGGCACGCGGATTGTCGGGAAAGTTAACGCCGACTTCTTCGAGGATCGTCTCGGCATTGGCTTCAATGATATCAAGCGCTTCTTCAGTCAGAATTTCGAAGTTGGGGATGTTGCGCTCGATATATTTGGCCGTCTCGAACGAGACCGCTGTGCGCGCGGCACGCCGTGCTGCCCCGCCGCCACCACGTGCGCGTCTTGCTGGTTCTGCCATATCATTGTCCCCTCATGAATATACTTACGCCCCGAGTACCCCAATATGCCCCCTTCGCTCGCAAGGATAACGGCCATGCAGGTAGAAAAGCGACATACCTTCGTCTATCTTTCTTGGCCCTAAATCCTCCGGGGGACGGCTTTGCCCAGCAAAGGCGGGGGGCTGGCCCCCAAATCCACCTTGCCACGCAGCACAGCCGCGCATAATCAGGGGCCATGACACAACATACCCATGACCGCCTCCTCATCATCGACTTCGGCAGCCAAGTGACCCAGCTGATTGCCCGCCGCCTGCGCGAGCTGAATGTCTATTGCGAAATTCACCCGTTCAATACGGTCGATGACGCCTTTCTCAAATCCTTCGCGCCAAAGGCGGTCATTTTATCAGGTGGCCCTGCCTCTGTGATCGACGCAAACGCACCGCGCCCCCCTGCGAAGGTCTTTGAGATGGATGTGCCGATCCTGGGCATCTGCTATGGCCAGCAAGTGATGATGGAAATGCTCGGCGGTAAAGTTGAGACAGGCCATGGCACAAAAGAATTCGGACGCGCCTATGTGACGCCTGCCACAGCCAAATCCGAGCTGCTCGACGGGTGGTTCGTAACTGAGCGCGAGCAGGTTTGGATGAGCCACGGCGACCATGTCAGCAAAATCGCACCGGGGTTCGAAGTCTTTGGCACCTCCCCCAATGCGCCCTTTGCAATCACCGCCGACGAGAGCCGCCGCTTTTACGCCGTGCAATTCCACCCCGAAGTACATCACACCCCGAATGGCCTGAAATTCTACGAGAACTTTGTGCGCATGGCGGGCTTTACCGGTGACTGGACCATGAACGCCTACCGTGAGGAGGCGATCGAGAAAATTCGCACCACAGTTGGCGACAAACAGGTCATTTGTGGTCTGTCGGGCGGTGTCGATTCTTCCGTTGCGGCTGCCCTGATCCATGAGGCCGTTGGTGATCAACTCACGTGCGTCTTTGTTGACCACGGTTTGCTGCGCAAGAATGAGGCCGAAGAAGTCGTGGCAATGTTCCGCGACAATATGAACCTCAACGTGATCTACGCCGACGAGAAAGACCTCTTTCTCGGAGAACTCGATGGCCAGTCCGACCCCGAGACAAAGCGCAAGATCATTGGCCGTCTGTTCATTGACGTTTTCCAAAAATACGCAAACGAGATCGACGGCGCAGAGTTTCTGGCCCAAGGAACGCTCTATCCCGATGTGATCGAGAGTGTTTCCTTCTCTGGTGGCCCCTCTGTCACGATCAAAAGCCACCACAATGTGGGCGGCCTGCCCGAAAAGATGGGTTTGAGCTTGGTTGAGCCGCTGCGCGAGCTCTTCAAAGACGAGGTGCGCGCCCTTGGCCGCGAGCTTGGCCTGCCGCCCAGCTTCATCGGTCGCCACCCCTTCCCTGGTCCGGGTCTTGCGATCCGCTGCCCCGGTGAGATTACGCGCGAAAAACTCGATATTCTGCGCGAGGCGGACGCAGTCTATATCGACCAAATCCGCAAACACGGCCTCTATGATGAGATCTGGCAGGCCTTTGTCGCGATTCTTCCCGTGCGTACCGTGGGTGTCATGGGCGATGGCCGTACCTATGATTTCGCCTGTGCCCTGCGCGCTGTTACTTCTGTGGATGGCATGACCGCTGACTATTACCCGTTCAGCCATGAGTTTCTGGGCGAGACGGCAACGCGAATCATCAACGAGGTCGAAGGCATCAATCGCGTCACTTATGACATCACCTCAAAACCTCCTGGCACCATCGAATGGGAGTGAGTATAGGGTACGCTACAGCATCCGACACCACTCTAGAGTGCACTATAATACATTGATTTTGAATATTTATTTATTCTTGGCCTTTCAGCCACTATTGGTTGGATACTGATCGTTCTGACGGTATGGTTGACGGTATCCCAGATTTCCAATCACCCCAAAATCCAATGTACCGTCAGGACGAGCGAAGGCGTTGGTGGTAGGGATTTATATGTAATATCTTGATATCAATTATGAATATAAGTCAGTTTGGCTATATTTCGACGTGACGGTATATTTGGCTGTTTTCGCTCAGTGGATTGAATATCAGCAGAGGAATACGTTAACTGATGCAGCTCTTAGAGCACTGGAACCAAAGGATAGGTTGTACAAGATTGCGGACCGTAACGGTATGTGTGTCACCGTCCAACCATCGGGTACCGTCGTGTTTCGTTTCGACTATCGTCTGAACGGACGTCGCGAGACCCTGACCCTTGGACGATATGACCCAACTGGCGTTTAGCTCGCTCAGGCACGAGAAGAATTGATCAATGTCAGACGCTTGGTCAGCGAGGGCCGCTCGCCTGCTCAGGAAAAGCAGCGGGAGAAGCGCCGCCTGAAAGAGGTGAAGAGCTTCGGGCAATTTGGCGAACGCGGGCTTCAGGAAAGCAAGATGGCGGACAGTACGCGGGCAATGCGGCGTGCGATGTTCAAACGAGATGTTCTCCCGACGTTCGGAAACCGGCTCCTCGCCGAGATCAATGCTGACGATCTGAGAACCATGTGTAGTAAGGTGAAGGACCGCGGTGCGCCGACTATGGCAGTACATGTCCGGGATATCGTGAAACTGATCTATGCCTTTGCTATCCTACATGGAGAAAAAGTCGCAAATCCTGCTGATGAATCTGGACCGTCTTCCATAGCCACGTTCGTTCCAAGAGACCGATCGTTGTCGCTGTCAGAGGTACGGATCATGCTGAACCAGCTCGAACATGTCGCGACCCTTCCGACCATTCGCCTTGGAGACAAAATGTTCCTGCTGACAATGGTACGTAAGAGTGAGCTTCGGGATGCAACTTGGGATGGGGTCTACTTCGAAAACGCTGTCTAGTCGATTCCGAAAGAAAGAATGAAGCGATCGAAGCCGCACAACATTTATTTAGCACAGCAGACGATTGATATCCTGATTGCGTTCAAAACCTGTGCGGGCAATTCGCGTTACCTTCTACCGTCACGCTATGACGCGGATGCTCCAATGTCGCGGGCGACATTTAATCGCGTAACGAAATCGGTCATCGTACGTGCGCAGACGCAGGGCCTGCCGCTGGAGCATTTCACAGTTTACGATCTGCGCCGCACTGGTTCAACGCTGTTAAACGAGTTGGGGTTCAACGACGACTGGATTGAAAAGTGCCTCGCGCATGAAGACGGACGATCTTCGCGCGGAATCTATGATAAAGCCGAATATGGGCATCAGCGCCGCCATATGATGCAGGAGTGGACCAATCTTGTCGACGCGTGGGTTGGAGGTCAGAAATGCCAACCTACGCTCTATCCGCCTGCGATGGATTTGCTCGTCCCCGAGCCGACAATTTGACCGAGCGGGCTTTGCGTAAGTTCACGTCCGGTATTGGGGCGCGCTTATGTATTTTGGCATCCGACATCCTACGGCGCTCGTCGAGCCACGCCTCCACCTCTCCTTGGTCCCAGGCCACTCATCTGCCTGACAGATAAAAATGAAACCCAAGCTGACTGGTCCGACACTGCACTGTGCGTTACAAAGCAACCATTGATTTTAGCCTTACTCCGTGCGTTTCACTCAGGACCTAACATGCTTTTTGAGATACTCTTCGTCTTCCTACTGGTCGGCTTGAACGGCATACTCGCCATGTCCGAGCTGGCGGTGGTCGCATCTCGGCCCGCGAGGCTCAAGATGCTCGCCGAACACGGAGATAGGGGCGCCCGGATCGCTTTGAGCCTTGCGGAAGATCCGGGCCGGTTCCTGTCAACCGTTCAGATCGGGATCACCTTGGTGGGCGTCCTCGCTGGTGCCTTTTCGGGCGCGACAATCGGTTTGCGGTTCGCCGAGTTACTCCCCGAATTTGGCGTTCCCGAGGGGGTAGCGAATGAGGTCGGCGTCGGCCTTGTGGTCCTCGTCATCACCTATCTGTCGTTGATCATCGGCGAACTTGTTCCGAAACAGATTGCGCTTGCTGCACCGGAACGCGTGGCGAGCCGAGTCGCTCCGGCGATGCTCGTCCTATCCCGCATCGTGGCACCGGTGGTCTGGGTGCTCGACCGTTCGGGCGAGGTTGTCCTTCGTCTGCTTGGTCATTCGGATCGGCGACGGGAATCCGTCAACGACGAGGATATCCGGATGATGCTCTCCGATGCTGCTGGCGCCGGCGTCATCCACAGGGCCGAGAAGGACCTGATCGGCGGCGTGATGCGCTTCTCCGACCGGCGCGCATGGGGTCTGATGACGCCCCGACATGACGTCGAGATCGCCGAGGTGCACGATACGCGCGCAGAGATCCTCGCGCGCTTCCGGGCATCCGGCCATTCGCGTCTGCCGCTCCGTCGCGGCGGGCCGGACGATATCGTGGGTGTGCTCCACAGCCGCGATCTCCTTGCGACGACGGATGCAGAAATCGATGCGATGGCGCTCGTGCGCCCGGCCCCTGTGATCCAGGAGACCATGCCGGCACTCGACGTGATTGACCGGCTGCGCGATTCGCCATGCCACATGCTTCTCGTCTACGATGAATATGGGCACTTCAAAGGGATCGTCACGCCGATGGATGTCCTGGGCACGATCGCCGGGGGCTTCGACGAGACCGCGACGATCGAGCAGAAACTCGTCGAACGCTGGGACGGCTCGGTGGTCGTGGCGGGCTGGATGCCGATCGACGAACTCACGGAGCGTCTTGGGATCGTGATCGAGAGCCGACCAAGCTACGATACGGTTGCGGGTCTGGTGCTAGAGCGCCTCGGAGAAGTGCCGACTGTGGGGCAAAGCATCCGTGTCGATGGCTGGCGCATCGAAATTGTCGATATGGACGGGGTCCAGATTGAAAAATTGCTCGTCGAGCGCGACACGGCGACCAGAAAACACAGCCAGACAGACACGCCGTAACCCGTCAGGCTTTCCCCGAAGCAGGAACGGCAAGCACGTCTCGATCAGCCATTCGCAGCACGGCTTCGGCTACGCTGCCGAGAAAGAATTTCGCGACGCCGCCTCGGCCCTCAGTTCCAAGAACGATAAGATCGACCGCTTCACCCTTCGCGGCGCTGAGGATCTCTTCGGCTGGCGCGTGAAGCCCGAAACACACGCGTTGGCGCGGCGATCGCGCGCCAGTTTCCTTCACGAATTTCGCGAGACCTTTCGCGGCTTCCTTGCGTTGCTCTTCAAGATAAGCCTCCCGGTCATCCATATGCACGGTGTGGCTCACCCCACCTTGGCGACCGGACAGCGTCTTCGACGACGGCCGCCGCGTCTATGTCGTCTTCCCACGCGGTATCATGCAGGGCGAAATGCCGGCCCTCTTTGTTCTTGGGGCGGATGGCAGCGCAGAACTCGTGAACACCCGCGTGGTCCGGAACGTTCAAATTGTGGACAGGCTCTTTGCCGCCGCAGAATTGCGGCTCGAGAGTGACGATTAGCAGATGGTCAGGATCGTGCGCACAGATGGGAGGCCGCGGCCATGACAACGTCAGCCTCAGACCCCGAAGCACTTCCGTCAAGCAACCCCAGCGACCCGTTCCGGCTGCGACCTGATCCGCCCCGCGTCGTGCGTCTCTCCCGCAAGGTCCTCGGAGGCCTCGCCGTCATCACAATCCTCAGCATCGGCAGCGCACTGATCGTCGCATTGCATGATCTCCCGGCCCGAGACCGCCCCGGCGAGCTCTTCACCGCCGAAAACCGACCCACAGCAGACGAAACGCGCGGCCTGCCTTCGGATCACAGCGG
>CBDTVN010000090.1:0-11654 GCA_965364195.1 uncultured Sulfitobacter sp.
GAGACCGTCTATTTAACGGTAATAGTTACAGTCGATTAGGTGCGATTTCACGCTCAGCTATTGGTTCTACCGATGCAAAAGGTCACTTTGTCCGACAGAGCCGCCCTTAGTTCATTTATCTCAGTTGATCTCAGCCGTTATAATTTAATCGTAATCCGGCACTTGGCCAGCGTGCGTGGTAGAGGCAGCCCGTCCCCGACGCAGTGATCCACGCGTCGCGCATATCCGGTCCGCCAAAGCAGATGTTGGTGATATAGGGGTCATCGGGGACGGAAATGAACGCCACTTCGCCTGCGTCGGCGGGCACAACACTGATCCCGCCGCGCATGAGTGTTGCCACGCAAATCTGGCCGTCTGCTTGCACGGCGAGACTGTCGAGCAATTGGTAATCAGGCAATGTGGTCAGCAGCCTGCCCGGCATGTCAAAGGGCAGGGGGACGATTTCGCCGGGCCCTGTCAGATCGAAGCTCCAGACCCTGCTAGTACGTGTTTCGGCGACGTGCACGGTTTTACCGTCAGGGGACAGTCCGATACCGTTGGGCGTAATCATCGGGGCGTGGACGCGCCGAATATGATTGCCATCGGCATGGGCATAATAAAAAGCGCCGTGATGCACGTATTCAAGCGTCGATTTGCCCAAATCTGTAAAGTAAAATCCGCCCTGAGTGTCAAAGACGATATCGTTTGGTCCTCTAAGCGGTTGCCCGTCGCAGCTTTTGTAAATCGTTTCAAAATGTCCGGTTTGCGGATCAACCCGCTGGATTGACCCGCCGGTGTAGTCATCTGGTGTCCCGACAGGTCGGGTGATCCCGTCTTTTTGTGTCCAGACAAAGCCACCGTTGTTACACACATAAATCATGCCGTCCGGACCAACCGCGGCCCCGTTGGGGCCACCTCCCAGATGGGCAATCACGTCTACTTGCCCGTCAGGATGAACGCGCGAAAGGGTTTGCCGCCGGATTTCTACCAATATGACCGTACCATCGGCCATCGCGATTGGGCCTTCGGGAAAGTCGAGGTCGCCACAGATTTTCGTGAGTTCCATGTCTCTGATCCTTTTTAACATTTCCTCGATCATTTCACCAAGAGCGCACCACGTCAGCAAAAATCGATTGTATCCTGTGCGGTGTCCGTGATGGACACAACCGGAATTGTGTGAATTTCTTTTCCCAAGTGCAATTTCACGAAGGAGATCAAAATGAGCGCGTTAAATGGAAAAGTTGCTTGGGTCACGGGTGCAGGGGGAGGTATTGGCGAGGCGTCGGCCAAAGCACTGGCGGACGCCGGTGCGCATGTGGTGTTGTCGGGACGCCGTCTGGCAGAGCTTGACCGTGTCGTGGCGCATATCAAAGCTGCGGGGGGCACGGCTGAGGCAGCACAACTTGACGTGGTGGACGCCGGTGCGACACAGGCGATCGCCGACGCGTTGATTGGACGACTTGGCCGGATCGACATCTTCATGGCCAACGCTGGCATAAACGTCCCAAACCGTGCCGTCGGCGCTATCACGGCGATCGATTTTGCGAAGGTGGTCGACATCAATCTAAACGGTGTGATGAACGGTGTTCTGGCCGTATTGCCGCAGATGCGTGCTCAGGGTGAGGGCACGTTGATATTGACATCCTCATGGGCGGGGCGGCATCCCTCGCGTCTGACGGGGCCAGCTTATAGCGCGTCCAAACATGCCGTTGTCGCGCTAAGCCATTCGATCAATCAGGACGAGGGGGTCAACGGAATTCGTTGCACAGCCCTGATGCCCGGCGAAGTAGCGACACCCATTATGGAGTCGCGGCCCAAACCCCCTTCGCCGGAAGACCTCGCAAAAATGCTGCAGGCGGATGATCTGGGCGCGATGGTACGCTATATCGCGCAGGCGCCCGCGCATGTGTGCATCAATGAAGTGTTGATTAGCCCGACGTGGAACCGCAGCTTTGTCGGAGTTGCAGAGTTGGGTGGCATGAAGCTCTGATCGCCGCGTCTGGATGAGGAAAGGCGCAGCGGTTCCACAAAGAACTGCTGCGCCAAACGTGTTTAGTTTTCTGTCAACGCGCGCCAAACCTGATCAAGCGCTGCACTGGCCTTTGCACGCATCTCATCGTCGGTAGCATCCTGTATAGGATGCGGCACCAGAATATAGCGCGCATTGTCCATGCCCAAGGCATGCCTTTGCGCTTCGGCGGCTTCGCCAAATTCGCTGGACGCGATCGAGACTGCTGGGATCCCCTGGGTTTCAAACCAGAAATTGTCGTGCATACTGCACGTCGTACAGGATCCTCAGTCTGCCAAAGCCTCTACTACGAAATCGCAATGCTCCCGCATCTCGCGGCGCAGCGGGTCGGGACAGGGCTTTGCAAACGTCGGTTTGGCGTAGCGGCGGACCGTAACGTCAGGCGCTTTTTGGGCCAAAAGGCTTTCCAGCTCATCCAGAAAGATGTTGCCGCGTGGCTTGCTGATGTCCAAAAGGCCGATCACGCCTGACAGGGTTCCGCTGCGCGGTGTGATCTGACGCTCAACAGGTGCGCGTTCGTCCGTGGGGTCGAGAATTGTTGTCATAGAATTCCTCCTCTTCTTTTATCTTAACCGAAGTCGATTTTTTTGGAAACAGATACCGAGCCTACGGCGCCTGTTGCCCATCCATGAAACGCGGAAGAAAATTTACCCGCATCCGATCCCGCAACAACAATGTGGATGAAATCGGTACTGGCAAACTTGGGGACGGATGTTGCAAGCGCTTCGGCCCCCATTTCCTCCGCCTTTTCGCGCGGGATGCCTGCGCCCGATTGTTCATCTGCAACCATATCCGACAGGGGCCGCATCGTGACCTCCTGTATCCGCTGCCGCAGTCTGTCTTTGGAGTAATCGCCCTCCCGCATGAGCGTATCGATATGTTCGGGGCAAACGACGAGCAGGGCATCAACTGGTAAATTGCGCAGCTTTGGCAGAAATACCCCTTCAAGCCCGAGACCGAGCGATCCTGCAATCTGGTCGGGCGCGCGTGATGTTTGATCGACGATATGCACAGGCCCGCCTGTCATGGCGAATACCGTCACCACCGAATCTTCAGGTTGAAACCCACGCTCGACGTGCAGCGCAGGCCACGGTGACCTTTCTTCATGCTCGGCAAAACACATGGTGAATTTCATGGGGTTGCCGAGGGTTGAGCGCTCCACCCCGCCGGTTGTGGCACCGCCCACGTTGCGCACCACAAGGCGCAAGGCACGTCCGATGGTAGCATTTGCGCGGTTGCCCGCACCCAGTGCGCCCAGCCCCTTGTTCATTCCGATCCGCTCGCGCACGGGACCGTTGATGATCATGACCGGTGCTGCGCCCATCGTTGTGGCCGTTACGCCGTGGATGTTGAACTCATCCGTGCACACCGCCTCAACCGCCGCGATCACGACGGGCAGGTACTCCGGCTTGCACCCTGCCATGACGGCATTAATCGCAATTTTCTCGACAGTTGCTTCGCCCATGTTCGGCGGTACTGTTGCGATGATGTCCTGAGGATTGCGGTGTGTGCCGCCCAGCATCCGCATCACCCGTTCCGGTGTCGGCGGGACCAGCGGCAGACCGTCGGAGAAGCCTTGATCGAACATGAATTCCGCCACATCATCGCCGTCGGCCACCTCAATGCGGCGGGCGCGGATGGGGCTGTCATCAGCTTGCGCGCGTAGTTTGTCATATATTGTGGGATCGAGATGCTTGGACCCGCACCCTGGACGCCATTCCGGTAAGCTCATCCAGTCAACCTGTGCTGCGGGAAGCCCTGTTTGGTTGCTCAGGTCTGCGGCGAGTTTTTCCCAGTCCGCGCGAATGAATCCCTCAAATTGCGTGTGTAGATCACCGTCCTCACCAATCCAGAACACCGACGGGACGCTTTCGATATCCCAATCAAACGCTGTTTTGCACAGGCTATCGTCCAGCACGGGCATCGACAGGCTGTGCCGCTCGGCGTAGACTGCATTTTTATCCCCCGACTGCGCAATGAGCATGACCCGCAGCTTTCCCGCATAGGCCTTGTGCATCGCCTCCAGCACGGGCGCTGCGGTGTTGCAGGTATCACAATCTTCTTTGATAAAACAAATCAGGCTTGGCTGATTGTCCCCAAGAATGTGGGTCGTGCCTTCCAGATCTTTGAGTGAAAATTCCGGTTGTTTGCTACTCATGTTTGCCTCCCGTGCTAACGCTTCATATTGCGGAGGATAACGCCACTTTGTCCAGTCAAAGTGGTGGGCGGAGGTGGATGGGAATCGAACCCACCACACGCCCAAGAGCGTGTCCATGGTGTTGAAGACCAGGGAAGCCACCAGACTTCTGTCACCTCCGAATGACTGCACGCTATCAATTTGGTAGGGGCGGGGGAACCTAAATCAGGGCTGACATTTGCCGTGCATCCGCGGTGCGAACTGTGACGCCTTGTGTATCAAGATATTCCAGTACAGGCACGATAACCTTGCGGGTCGTCCCAAGGGCGGTGCGCGCCTCGCCTGTGGTGAAACTTTGCGGCGGCACAAACGCCGTGCGTAACCTCGCGGCAGCCGCCGTCAGCGCATCCGTGTGGAACACCAAGGTTTGATTAAGAGATACATTTCGCAAGACCGTTAACCGCCCAAGGTCGATGCACAGTTCAAGCAGATCGTGGTCCGCGCCGTCCTGAATGATGCTTTGCGTCGGGGGCGGTGATAGATCACTTGTTCTGAACATGTTCTCGATCTGCGCAATCCGCTCGGACTGCTGGGGGGTGAGCAAAGCCAACGGATCATGATTGGACAGCGCAAGGCCCGCCCCGCGCAGACGGATGGAACCGGTGTCTAGAAGTGCCTTTTCCGCATATGAAAGCAGCGCCTGCGCCACAGTATTGCGCGCAATGCCGGTGCGCGGTGCCGCAGTGTGAAGAGGGTAGCGTGCGTGATATGACGCCAAAGCATCAAGTATCATGGACTTGCACGCATCAATATCCGCATGCGAGCCGACGAAATCTGAACCCAGTGCGTCAAAACCCGTGCCAAGCAATGTGCGTGTCGCCGTCGACGAAAGGCGCGCAAGCCGCGCGACATCTGACAGGCACACCGCGCCACCGCACGCTTTGGCCAATGCATTTGCTATCGCGGGGGCATCGCGCGCTTGCGCTGCCTCAAGGACACTCACCCGTTGCGCGTCGCTTGATCTTGTCGACACTGCTTGCGGATCAAGAAACACAGCCCCGCCGAGTGTCGAGGGTGGTGACAGACGCCTGAGTACGGCGCGCTGGCCCGCAAACCCAACCACCGGCTTTTTGAACCGAAGCTGCGCAAGGCCGGTCTGCCCGACGCCCAATTGCCCGCCACCGTACAGGCGCAGGCTGGCAACCTCGCTGGAGGTGCCGAACAGGACGCGTACATCCTCGTTGTGCCGCACGCGGTGCGCTGACTGTGGCAGCAATTCAATGGTGGCATCAATGCAGTGGGATGCTGCGGCTGAGCCTGCAATACATAAAACGCTCCCCCGCTTTATCTCACTGACAGATACGCCCCGCAGATTGGCGGCTGTGCGTTCTTCGGGATGGATTAAATCACGTGTAACACCGCGTGATTGCAGCCCGCGGATGCTGACGGGCCGCCCTTGGGGCATGATCATAGCTTCGCTGCCCACCGCCAACACTTGTCCTGAAAGAGTGCCCGTCACGACAGTCCCATGGCCGGGCAGGGTAAAGACGCGGTCGATTGGTAGGAAGCTTTGAATTGGCCCAACGCTACCGACTGGTTGAGACAGCAGCGTTTCCAATGAGGCGTGCAAGGCATCAACCCCTTCACCTGTTTGTGCGGAACACCAAACCACCGGAAGCTTTGCAAACGGTGTATGCGCGAGATCGTGCTGTATCTTAGCTTGTTGTTCTGGGCGTGCTGCGGCGCCAAGCAAATCCGATTTGGTTACTGCGATGATGCCGTTTGTGATACCCAGCAGTTCCGCGATGCAAAGATGCTCCAGCGTTTGTGCCCTGACCCCTTCGGCTGCCGAAATCACAATCAGAACCGACTTCGCACCTGTCGCACCTGCGACCATCGCTTGAATGAAATCCTCGTGCCCCGGCGCATCGATGAAATCCAGCACCCCGGTCGGATAAGCGTGGTGGGCGTAGCCTGCAGTGATGGAAAGCCCGCGCTGTTTTTCCTCTTCCAGACGGTCAGTCTCAATTCCTGTCAGGGCACGCACAAGCGCGGTTTTTCCGTGGTCAACATGACCGATCACCAAGGCGCAGCGGGTCTTCATCGGTTCGAAATATTTGTCAGAGCGCTCACAATCATGCTCAATTCCCCGTCACGTACTGTGCGCATATCCAGCATCACACGGCCGCGCTCGATCCTGCCAATCACAGGGGGGTCATTTTTACGAAGCGCCGCACTCAGCGCTTGTGGCGTTATATCCGGAAAACTGAGCGTCAGCGCATAGCTTTGAAGGTCCTCTTGGGGTAGCGCGCCTGCACCGACAAAGGCTGTGGATTGCACGACGTTGGCACCTGTGACCCCCGCATCCTCAAGCGCGTTTAAAAGGGTCGTCGCGCGGGTCTCAACATCAGTCAACGGTTCCGCCAGCATCGCAAGCACGGGAACATCGGTAAGCGGATCAAAAGGCGGCCGGTACAGGCGCAAGGTTGCCTCAAGAGCCGCAAGCGACAGTTTGTCCACACGCACGGCGCGCATCAGTGGATGGGATTTTAGGGTGGCAATGATGTCACGCCGCCCAGCAATGATGCCTGCCTGCGGGCCACCGAGCAGTTTGTCTCCGGAGAACATTACCAAATCGACACCGGATTTGATGATGTCACTGACGACGGGTTCATCCGCCAACCCGTAGGGCGACAGATCGATCAGAACACCGCTCCCAAGATCCTCCATCAGTATGATCTGGCGTTCCTTTGCCAGCTTCGCAAGTGCGCCGCGGTCCGGTGACGATGTGAAACCGACGATCTTGAAGTTGCTGGTGTGGCTTTTTAGCAGGACAGCGGTGGTGTCATCGATCGCATTTTCATAGTCGCCAACCCGCGTTTTGTTGGTTGTGCCGACTTCGCGCAGGGTGGCACCGCTTTGCGCAATGACGTCCGGCAAACGGTATGAGCCGCCGATCTCGATCAGTTCCCCGCGAGACGCGACAACACTGCGACCTTGGGCTGTAGCCATTAGACTTAGCAAAACGGCCGCGGCGCAATTGTTGACGACCACGGCAGCCTCGGCCCCGGTAAGCTCGCAAATGAGCCGCTCGACGTGGGAATGGCGCGATCCGCGTTTTCCTGTGGTCAGGTCAAGCTCGAGATTGCTAGGGGCCGCACCCGCCGCCTGCAGCGCGCGCAGGGCTTCTGGTGCCAGACGTGCGCGTCCCAGATTGGTGTGGATGATAATTCCGGTTGCGTTAATGACTGGAACAAGGTTCGGCGCGCGGTCGGTTTCGATTGTCGCAGCAACGCCCTGCGCGAATTCCATACTGTCGAAATCGGGAAGTTCGGTTAGGCCTTCCGAGAGCAAAGCATTGCGCAGCTCCGCTGTGATCTTTCGCAGTGCATCCGCTGTCTCTGAATGGCTATACCGCTGTGCCAAGACGCGGATAAGCGGCTTGTGAAGCATTACCTGAATTTGTGGCAGGTCTTTGGGGCTATGGGCCATTTGAGCTCGATTTTGTCTGTGTCGCAAATTGCACCAGCGGTGCGCCTCCGCTGGCTGATTTACTGTAATATCCAGTTTATATGGCTGACCTCAAAGCACAATTTCAATCAGATTCGGCCGACTTCCTTCAAGGCCGTCAGCCAGAGCGGCTTCGAGGTCCTCACACTCACTGACACGTACTGCGGTGACACCCATAGAGTGTGACATCTGAACCCAATCAAGCACGGGTCGGTCAAGGCTCAACATGTCGATCGCGCGCGGTCCGGGGTTTTGCACGCCGACGTTTGTCAACTCGCCGCGCAATATCTGGTAGCTGCGGTTGGCAAAGACCAACACAGTTATGTCGAGGTTTTCGCGCGCCATCGTCCACAGCGATTGAACTGTATACATCGCAGAGCCGTCACCGGTCAGACACATGACTTTGCGGTCAGGGCAGGCGATTGCCGCGCCAATTGCAGCCGGCATTCCGTATCCGATAGAGCCACCGCAGTTATTGAGCCAAGTGTGCTTTGGCGCGGCTTTGGTCGCGGGGGAAAAGGCACGGCCAGACGTTACGGATTCGTCGACGACAATGGCATTTTCGGGGATGGCACGGGCAATCAGATCCGCGAGGTTTTCAAGGTTAATGCGCCCCGTAGGCCGCTCGGGGGAGGCGGCAGCGACGACATGCGCTGGTGCAGTTGTAGTGGCATCCGTCGCACCGCAAAGCGCTTCCAGCGCCGCCGTCAGGTCCGCACCTGCATCTGCTAGCGTAAGGATTTCCGCTCCGTCGCGGGTCAGGATTGCGGGCTTGTTAGGATAGGCAAAAAACCCGATGGGGGCACGCGCGCCGATCAGAACGATGCGCTTGAACGGTTCAAGTACTTTGAGTGCGATGTCGATGGGGTAGGGAACGCGCCCGATAAAAACCCGGCCCGCGCCCCGCTCAAGTCGCGCGTTCGACCATTCCGACAGCAATTTGCACCCCGTTTTGGCGGCAATACGACCCGCTGTTTCAAGGTTGCTCTCTGTCAGCGCAGCGCCTCCCAGCAGCAGTAGGGTGTCGGGACCACTCAGCGCGCGCGCGGCCTGCTCCAGCTGGCTTTCATCAAACGGGGCGGGTGCAGGCAAATCAATCGCACCCCGTGCGGCCCCACCGGTGTTCCATGCCGTATCACTGGGCAGGATCAGCGATGCGATTTGGCCCGGTGCGACCATTGCGGCCTGAACAGCCCGCGCCGCATCCGCGCCAACGGTTTCTACCGATTTGGAGGTGTGGACCCAATGCGACACTGGACGTGCGATACCCTCTATATCGGAGGTCAGCGGTGCATCAAGTTCGATATGTGTCGAGGCATGCTCTCCGATGATGTTGACCACACCGGAGCCCGCTTTTTTCGCGTTGTGCAGATTCGACAGACCGTTGGCCAAGCCGGGTCCAAGGTGCAGTAACGTCGAGGCAGGCTTGCCGGTCATACGGTAATAGCCATCTGCCGCACCGGTCGCGACGCCTTCCTGCAATGCCAGCACCGAACGCATTCCCGCAATGTGATCCAGTGCAGCTACAAAATGCATCTCGGACGTGCCGGGGTTGGTGAAGCAGACATCAACCCCGTTTGCCAGCAACGTATGCACAAGGCTTTCTGCGCCGTTCATCTGTTCGTTTTTTTCGTTGTCTTTCACGTTGCTTCCTTTTTCCAATACGGCGCACGCAGGTCCTTTTTGAGGATTTTGCCAATCGTGCTGCGGGGCAGGTGGTCGCGGACTACAATCCCTGACAGGCGCTGGCTTTTGCCAAGACGGGCATTGACCCGTGCAAGTATATCATCACCTTTGCCTGTCGCATCCGCGCGCAGCACGACCAGTCCCAGAGGGGTCTCGCCCCATGCGTCAGACGGGATGCCGATCACCGCAGCGTCAGTGACATCCGCATCTTCCAGCAAGGCAAGTTCCAGATCGTTGGCGTAGATGTTAAGGCCGCCGGAAATGATCATGTCCTTTTTGCGGTCCGACAGCACTAAAAAGCCGTCGCTGTCGAAGGATCCCATGTCACCCGATCTGAAGTAGACCTCGCCCTTCGAATTACGCCAGATATAGTCGGCAGTCAGATCATCACGGCCAAAATAGCCTGCCATCATTGTGGGACCGCGCCCGCAAATCTCACCCACTTCGCCCTGTGCCACCTCGCGGCCTTGCGCATCAATCAGGCGGATATCATTTCCGGGAGCAAGCTTCCCGACGGTGTGTAGTTTGGTGGGGTGTTCGTCCGCGACCAGCACCGTCACACCGCCCCCTTCGGTCAGGCCGTAATATTCGATCAACTTGCCCGGAAACCGTGCAAGCACATCCGCCTTTACATCTGCGCGCAGTGGCGCGGAGGTCGAAAACTTTATGCGCATGGAGGATAGATCAAAGCTGTCAAAATCCGGCACATCCATAATGCGTTTATACTGAACAGGGACCAGCATCGTGTGCGTGATTGCTTCGCGCTCGACAATCTCCAAATAGGTGCGCGCGTCAAACTTGGGCATTAGATGCACCGTCGAACCGCCGAAAAGTGTCGGGATAAACGACACAATCGTGGTGTTGGAGTAAAGCGGTGTCGAGATCAGCGTGCGCGCGTTGTCGTCATAACCGTTGGGGCTTACACGCTCCATCTGTGCGGTGCGCATTTGGTGATTGTGTAAAATACCCTTCGGCGTGCCCGTCGTGCCGGATGAGTAAATCAGATTGAAGGCATCCGACATTTCCAGCGCAATTTCAGGGTCAGTGTCCACAGCCTGTTCAACAGCCACCTCGTAATCAGCGTAGCCTGCACGGTCGAAATCAATCGCAAAGCGGTGTATCGGCAGATCGAGCACAAAATCAGATACAAGGCTTTCGTATTGCTCGGCCACAAAAATCGCCTTGGCACCGCAATCCTCCAGCATCTTTTTCAGCGCATCCGAGGAAGCCATGGATGACAGCGGCGTCACACAGGCCCCTGCCTTCAATATCCCGATAAACAACTCGGCATAGGGGACAGAGTTGGCTGACAGAAGCGCAATGTTATCCCCTTTAGCGGTGCCCATCCCCAGTAAAAGGTTGGCGATTTTATTGGTGCGCGCATCGAACCCGCCCCACGGGATTCGCTGTCCGCCACAGACCAACGCCAGTTTTTCGGGATGTGCAGCAGCATTGGCCCTAAGGCGGGCAACAATTGTTTCAGTTGGAGGTGTGGCACCTGCGGGCGGGTTTATCGCGATTGAGGCAGTCATGCAGGTGAAGGCTCCGACGCGTTCGCACGCCATGCCACATACATCGGTAGCGCACAGAGTGCTGCTCCGACCACAAACGAGCCCGCATAGCTCATTGGCAGCAACACTGTTTCAGGTTTTGCAATGAGCACCCCGCCAAAGAAGAGTAAGATCCTCAGCGGCATGCCCGCCGCCCCTTGGAGGGGGCCAACGAGGCTGATGTACCCCTGTAGGGCTGAAGAAATCATTGCGACCCCGATCAATGCGGAGGTTAAGGCCACTGCGACTTCCCATGCGGGTGCTTGCCCGATAAGCGCGGGATTAAGTACGAAGAAGAAGGGCGCGATGTAGATCACGCCACCAAGGCGCATCGCTTCGAACCCTGTTGCGATCGGGTTCGAGCCGGCCATGGTAGAGGCCGCAAACGCGCCCAAGGCCACGGGCGGGGTGATGTAGCTGACCATACCCCAATAGAGGATGAACAGGTGCACCGCGAGCTGGTTCAATCCGCCTGATTCCAAGGCGGGGGCCAGCACCACGGCGAGGAAGATATAACACGCCGTCACTGTCATCCCCATGCCGAAGATAAACGCTGTCAACGCGCCCATCAGCAGCAAAACAAGTGTGCTGTCACCGGCCATAAAGACCAACTCATTCACAAGCGTACCGGCAAGGCCTGTGGCGGAGAAGGAGCCGACGATGAGGCCGACGCCCAGCAGAATGGCCGTGAGTTCGGCCAAGCCCATACCCACACCCACGATCATATTGCCAAGCCGCTGCATATTCAGACGGAACCGCGCGC
>CBDTVN010000091.1:0-11592 GCA_965364195.1 uncultured Sulfitobacter sp.
CTGCTCATCATATTGAAGAACCATGCCGATGAGATCTCATCGCGCATGCACAAGTCGATCCTCGATCGCATCAGGATTGGATTTGGGGCATGGCTAGAACCTGCTTCGACACGCTTGCAGCATAACAAATCTAGCGTAGCACTTGCCAACAAACTGGCTCGGATCACATGGGGCGTTCTGCATTCTGGGAGGGTTTTTAGTTGGAAGGAAAACGAGTTAGCGGCTGCGGTCTGATTAGGCCAAAGCCACAACGATGTTCGTAAACCTCAACTGCATGGCGCGGAATAAGGGCGCGCCCAAAGCCTGAGAGCCCAGATGGTCATAATAGATCAGGTCGCGAATGAGACAGCGGCACGCGCTTACTCCCAAACAGGGCCACGCAATCGACACCCCTATCACAGGCCAGATACATATTCACGGCTTTCTGAGAACATGTGGTTGCACACTTGCGAACAGCAACCGGTACATACATCGGGCTGTTTGCGGACCTTCGTTGCGGTTGCGAAGCCGATGTAGTGCGGAAAAATGAATTGTTGGTCTGGGAAGGCTTGGAAAGGGGCAACGCTCACTTCCATGTGGATTTCCATGACATCAAACGGCTGGGCCATAGTTTAAAGAACATCGCACGTAAATTTCAACCCGTAGGTGAAGCGTTTGCATGAGCGCGTCCTTCACTGGTTCTCAGTTCAAGTTTCGCCGCATTCTTTTTGTATCCCACAATAAAAGACGGCCATTTATACCAAAATCACGATTTCATTCACATCAACGGTATTGCTTTTGGCTGTCTCGGTCATCCAGCGGCCTTGACCATTCTTACGCAACTGCAGCCAGACGCGTGGACAGAGTTTGATACCCTTGACAGCGATCCTGAGTTTGCTCCTACATCAACCGGCGCGCCAACTAAATCAGGGGTAGCCGAAATTGCGATGAGGATTATATGGAATCTTTCCTCGGCCTTACCGACATCAAAATCAGAAACTGACTTTTCTTGCTTAAGCGTTCACACGGAATGCCCCAGTCAAGCTATGCGCTTTCTTGACCCAACCACGTGATCACTTCGACGAAGCGTTGTGCGGTGGCGTCCCATTCAGGCAAACTCGCCGCATAATCACCTGCGATAGTGGCGAGGCGGGCATGCTCTTGCGGATTTGTCAAAACCTTGCGCAGGGCAGCGGCGAATGCGGTAGGATCATCGGGTGGGACCAGTATACCCGCCTCAGCCACCGTGTCGGGCACAGCACCGACCCTGCAGCTTACAACGGGCAATCCGTATTGCATCGCCTCACTCAGAACCATGCCGTATCCCTCATACCGCGTGGCCAACGCAAAGATATGCGCAGCGTTAAACCGGCGATCCAGCGACGTTGCCGAGATTTCGCCCCCGAATGTGACACGCTTGGATAGGCCCAAGTCCACCACTTGGATCTTCAAGGCGCTAGCATATACAAGATCATGCGCCTTGCCGACGATCTCCGCCTGCCATGGTATGTCCGTAATTAAGGCCAGCGCATCAATCAGCACATCATGCCCTTTGCGCTCTGCCAGCAATCCCACCGACAGGATCAGGGGCGGATCAGCCGGCGCAGGAACCCGCATAGGCCGCGCAAAACCTGGGGGCGCGATTGTGATCAACGTTGGATCGACCCCAAAATCACCCGCGAGGATTTCCGCGATGTGGGAGCTGGGCACGATCACGGCCGCGACATGGCGCAGGGCTGCAGCCTCGTTGGCGCGCAAAAAAGCAGCGCGCTTCGGCGACAGTCCCGTCTCAAGGCCCAGTGGGTGGTGAATCATCGCAATGATTGGCGCAGAGATGGTCGCAAGGCCAGCAGGATCGATGGCGCCAAACACCAGCCCGTCCAGAATGATCGGCTGATTGGCAGGAACGGCGCGCAGGATATCCAACGTCATTGCCATATCGGCATCCGTGGGGTCGGGAAAGCTGTCGGGCAGCACCAGATGGCGGGTTGCGCAGCCCAGCTCGTTCAAAACCCGCAGCACCGTCGCCTCATAGATGAAACCACCCGTACGCCGGTCCTTATCACCTGGAATTGCAAAAACTGCTTTGGTCATTTCACCTGCTCACTTGCGTAGATCCGCAACACTGCCCGTTCAATCCACGCCACCAGCACATAGCCGAGGACGGCTGCAAGCGACAGCGCGACGATGCTCGACCACAGCATGTTGTAGTCGGATGTCGCTGCCGTCAGCGCCATCAGCAGCCCGATGCCATTGCCTGTCGCCAGCCATTCTGTCGTCGTCACAGCCAAGAGCGCAGCAGGAACCGCCATACGCGCGCTGGCAAAAAACGCAGGCAGCATGGCGGGAATTTGCGCGATCAGCAGCAGGCGCAACCGCCCTGCCCCATATATGCGGAACACATCCACTACCTGCCCGGGCGTCTGGCGCAACCCTTGCAGGCAGGCAATAAGCGTCGGAAAAAAGATCATTACAGCGACGATCGTGATCGTGCCCGTGGCCCCGCGTCCGAGGGCTAACACCAACAAAGGCGCGGTGGTGATGATCGGAATTGCCCTAAGGGCCAACGCCACGCGCAGCACCCCTCCATCCAGTTTGGGCACAAGAACCACAAGCGCCGCAAGTGCCGCCCCAAGGAAGAGCCCCGCAAAATATCCCGGAACCGTCAAGGCAAACGTCTCGCCCAAAGCGGTGCGTAATGTCGCACGGGCCTCCGCATCTGTTGTCAGGAAAATCCAAACATCCAGTGGGCGTTTTGCAAAAAAGCGGTTGAGCTGGAACACATCCATACTGACCTGCCACACCGCAAGAACGGCCAATGTTAGCACCATCAACCCCCACAGCTTTTGCCAAAGCGGGACGCGGGTATGGTGGTGCGGCGGCGTCAGCAGAATAACGGGCGCATACCCAACGATGCAGCGTGCAGCCCATCCAACCAGCGCATAAGACAGCATCGCAATCCCCGCAGCCGTCATGGCCAGCGCCCAAGTAGCATCGACCTCCATCCCCCGCATCGCGCGCAGCGTCAGCACGCCAAGGCCCCGCTCCGCCCCCGTAAACTCTCCAATCATAGCACCCAGAAATGCGGCAGGTGCGGCAATTTGCAAACCCATGAAAAGATACGGGAGGCTCGCCCTGACGCGTACGAGGACCAGCATCGTCCAAACCCCGCGCCCGTAAACCCGCAGTAAATCCGCCCAGCTTTGCGGCAACGCGCGCAACCCAACAAGCAGCGCAAGATACGTCGTGTAGCACACCGCCATTGCCGCTAGTGTGATCTGCGGCCCATCGCCTGGCCCATAAAGCACCCGCAGGATCGGACCAGTCGCAACCAGCGGCAGGCAAAATACCAGCAAAGAGAGGGCGGACAATATTCGCTCGCTGCGCGGAATCGAGACGGCCAAAGCAGCAAGAGCAACCGCAACTACATTGCCCCAGACAAACCCCCAAGCCGCATTCTGCGTTGTCGCAAATGCTGCACGCCCCAACAGGCCAGCGTTCTGTATTAAATAATCCGCGATGCCGCTTGGTCTCGGAATCAGCACGCTGTCAGGATTAAGCTGCGCAAACCCCTCCCACACCAAGAACGTCACCACGATCCAAAACGCCATACGCATTCAGGTCGCATCCTCAAGCGCTGTGAGAACCTTATCGCAAAGTGATTTGAAGGGGGCAGTCCGGGTCATAGCCTCGTTACGCGCGCCCTCCAATACGATGGAAATATCGGCGATGATACGCGCGGGACGCTGGGACAGAACGATCACGCGATCGGCCAGCAACACCGCCTCAATCACTGCGTGAGTTACAAGGATTGTCGTCGTGTCACGCCAAAGTGTGGGCAATTCTGCGTTCAGTCGTGCGCGGGTAATAGCATCAACGGCGGCAAACGGCTCGTCCAGCAGCAAAACCTCAGGCTTGGAGATTAACGCGCGGGCAATCGCCGCGCGTTGGCGCATGCCGCCCGACAATTCCGCTGGACGGTGATCCGCGAAGCCGTCCAACCCAACAAGCTTAATCAGATCATCCACACCCGCGGCAGGTTTGCGCGCCAACGTTGCCCCAAGAGTGATATTGCCACGTACGGTGCGCCAAGGCAGCAGGGAGGGATCCTGAAACGCCATAGCCAACGCGCCACGTTTTGCCAGCTCTGGCGGTGCTTCTGCCCCGATACGAATATACCCCTCACAGGGGTCCTCAAGACCCGCAATCATGCGCAACAGGGTCGATTTTCCGCACCCCGAAGGGCCGACCAGTGCCGTGGTTTTCCCCGCGTTAAAGGTGAGCGATACCGCATCCACCGTTCGCAGGTCACCGAACTGTTTGGAAACATCTGTGCAGGTAATATCAGCGCGCGACATGTGACTATCCGTGAACTTCTTCCAGCACCGAACGGTCCCAAAGGTCCGCTCCGACCTTACGGTCCAGCAGCGCAAGCGTCTCGATGTTAGCTGCCACCGTTTCATCCGTGAACCAGCCAAAGCCATGCGCATCCGTGAGATCCGAGAACATCAAGGGCACCTGCAGGCGCGCCTGCAATTCCTGTGCGGGCAAATCGAGACCCGCATCAGGGAACATCTGTGTGGTTAGCGCAGCGGCGGCACTCGTATCAGCCTTATAATCGTTCCATCCCATCACCTCGCCCTTCATCATCGCAACCAGATCGGCGCGCCTGTTGGCAAGGCTGTCGGCTGTGGCAATATAAGTTTGCGAATGAAGCGCATACCCGTGGTCCGCCATCAGCATCGTGGTGTTGTCCACGCCCTGAATGGTCATCGCAACAGGCAGATCGGTCTCCCAACACAGCAAGCAATCAACCTGACCGCTCACCAACGGGGCCGGATCATACTGGGTCGGCACGATCTCGATCCCGTCAATGTCTACGCCGTTCAATGTGCAAAGAGCTTGCAAGACAGGCGTATTTGAGACAGCCATGCCCAGCTTTTTGCCGATCAGATCAGCAGGCGTATTCACTGGATTGCCTGCGAGCGAGGCAATCACAAAAGGGTTCTTTTGCATGGCGACACCGATAATTTTAAAGGGCGCCCCTTGGGCCACCGCGGCGGCGGTATAATCAGCGGCAGAAATACCGATCAACGCCTGCCCCGTCACCACAGGAGGCTCTACAGGAGCATTAGGGCCACCTTGGGACAGGGACACCTCCAATCCCTGATCTGTCCAATATCCCTTGTTAGCAGCGATATAGCTGCCACCGAATTGTACGGAATGAAGCCATGACAGCTGTAGACGTGCGGCACGTGACGTCTCCCCGAACGCAGGCAACGCGGTAGTGGCACCAAGGGCGGCACCGGTTTGAAGAAATCTACGGCGGGTTGGTTTCATCAGGTAGGTCATAGCGTCTCCATCTGGTTGGTTGAAGGGCGGGATACCCCATGTGCGCGTATCCCGAAATATACGCCCGGCAAGGCAGCGATCATCATCATGCCGCCATAGGCGATGCCCATGGCGATGCCCGCATCAGGCGTGGCTCCGATGAGCGGAAAAAGCGCGGCGGCCGCCCCCTCGCGCCAGCCCCATCCGCCCACGGAGAACGGGATCAGCATCGCCGACAGGATCAACGGGATCAGGGTGAACCAGCCTGAGGGGGGAACGGAAGTGCCCGTCGCGCGCGCGCAGGCGTAGACGCTGAAGATGAGCAACACGGTGATGAGGAGCGATAGGCCAAGCACCCGAATATCGGTCAGCAAACGACCGATCAGACGGATAAACCGCCCGGTTGCCCCCGTATAGCGGGAGATCATGGCGAAAACCGCGACTGCAACAAGGGCGGCACCAAGCCCTACCCAAGTCATCGCAGGCCACGCAATCCCGCCGGGGAGCACAATCGCCACTCCCAACCCGAGGCCAAGAGCACCAAACGTTACCACCTGCCCGACAATCCGCTCTGCCGCGACCGAATGCGCCGCACGCAGCATATCCCCGGCGTCGCGCACCCGCACCGCACGGGCCACATCACCCACCACACCGCCCGGCAGCAACAGGTTCACCAGTTGCGCGATGTAATACTCTGCCACTGCACGGCGATAGTCGATGCCGATATCTACCGCTTGTGCTACGATCTGCCAGCGTTTGGCCATCACGAAGGTCAGCACTGTCAGCGACAAACTTGCCAACACCAACCAGCCAACAGATGCCCCATATAAATGCGACATGACCGCCCCCGCATCGGCCCACCAGATTACCAGCGAGAGGATGCAAACCGATACAGCGAAGTTCACCGCGCGCTTCATTGGCCCGCAGCCGTCAATTCAAGGGGTCCCGAGAATGCCGCGATAAAATCGTTTCTAAACGTGTCCATCCGGCGCACTGGCGCATCGGATGCAGGGATCAGCCCATCACTCCAGCCCCAATGATCGATCAGAGCCATGACAGCGGGTGGGCCTACCATATGCACGGGCACGTCGCGGATTTCACTGCCTGCGACAAAGCCGGCGGATTGGTGGTCACCGACAACGATCACCAGCGGAGCTGACGCACCCAAACGCACGATATGCTCGAATGTCGCTTGCAAAGAATAGTCGATGGCCCGGCGATACGCGTCCCGCACGTCATCGCGGTTTTTCCAAAGCTCGCGCGCGGTCGGACCACCCGCTGCCATCTCGTTAAAGACCGTTCCGTCGCCGACATCCTTCCATGGCACCATCTCTGGCACCGGCACCCATGGCGCGTGCGACGAGATCAATGCGATCTGGATAAAGTCATCGCGCGGGTCACGCGGCAGCAGATCGCCGTATGTCGCCAGTGTAAATTGATCAGGCATCGTGACCCAGTTAAACCGCTCCCCCTTGTAGGGAATATCGGCAGCGGCAAAAATGTGGTCAAATCCCATAGCCGTGCTTTCGGGCCATGCGATTGTAATTGCGGGCATCACTGCAGCCGTACGAAACCCTGAATCTTGAGCGATGTGAAACAGGCTCTTTTTCCCGCTTGCCAGCATTGCAGTATACCGCCCCTGATCCGTGGTCCAAAGACCGCTAGAAAGCGTGCCATGTGCCAACCAGCTTTGCCCGCCCGCAGTGGGCGAGGTGAGCCAGCCGCTTTTTGCCATGAAACCTGCTTGCGTGACATTGGCAAAAGCACCTTTGAGCGTGGCGACATGCGTTGGCGCATACAACAGGTTATCAAAGCTCGCGCGTCCATAACTCTCGACGTAGATCACGATCACATCACGGCCTTGCAGCTGATCCAGCAGCCCTGTGGCATCCGCGTAAATATCCTGCTGCGCATCAAGTCTGAATTGTGCGAGGTCGGTCATCGTAGCCTGCACACTCACCCCTCGTGCCACGGCCAACCGCGATGTGGCAGCAGTACCATAAGGGCTATTTTCAAACGTCCAGTATTTCAGGTGATGGCCCGCATCCGCCACGGCCCAGCCGCCAAACACGACCGCACCCACTGCGGCCGCCAGACGACCCTTCGCAGAGACACTCACCGCAGCCCACACCTGCAAGCTGCGTAGAACCACATAAAAAACAGCGATCAGCAGCACCATCGCCACCAGCATCCCGAGGTACGTCAGCGGCCTGCCAATGCTGTCGCCCAACAGCCCGACCCCCGCATTGATTAAAAACATATCGAGGACCGGATTGAACACACGGTTATAAGCAGCGAACATCCCGATATCTGCCAGCTTCAAAACCGTGGCACCCAGCAGGACAAGGGCCAGACCCAGCGCCACGCCACGCCTGCGACCAACCGCCAGCAACGCCAACAAGATTACCGGCAGCTCCAACGGAAAGCGGTAGAACGCGGAAAATTTCAACGCATCGGGATAATTGGGCAGCACCAAAATAGAAAAAATGACTGCAGCGGCACTTATGAGAACGACCACATTTTTCACGGCGCGCCCCACAAAAGATAGCGCGTATCCACTGCAAAGGAATAGAGCAACGCTGCCGCCCCCGCAAAGGCAACAGGCACCAGCAGCGCCTCTGGCGTTAAGGGGCAGATCAGTATGATCAATGTCGCAATTTGCACAACACAGATCCCCTTGCGCCGCAGGCTATCAGGCAGATCACCTTGCAGTTCAGGCAGTAAAATTCCTGCAATAACAAAAATATAGCGCAAGAATCCCAACACAATAATCTCAGGCCCGACAGTACCCGCCAGCAACAGAACAAGCGCAAGAATAGCCCCCAGAGCAGCATCCGTTTCCATGTCGAACCGCGCACCAAACGCAGAAACCAACCCACTGCGCCGCGCCAGCCAGCCATCTACCCCATCAAGCGCAAATGCGGTGACTGCAATGCAGAAGAGGGGCCACTCAACCGCAGGGGCCAACAGCGCACCGGCCAAAACAGCAACCAGTGCTGCGCGGCAGAGCGTCACTGCATTGCAAACACCCAGCACCTCGTGAGGATAGCTGTGCAGTAATCCCCGCAGACCAAGAAAGCAGATCACGGCAAACAGTGAAACGGGAATGATAAAACTGCCAAAAAGCACCTCGGCCCCGAGTGCCACAAGCACTAGCAACACCAGCGCCAGCCCGCAAAACACCAGCACAGGTTTTCTCGCCCGTAGCGGTCCAGTCGCTTCTTGAGTGTTACTGTCGAGCATGTTTATCCCCTCCCGCTTTGAGTTAGACCTCGAAGCGACATTTGCGACTGTCAGGAATCAAATTCACCAACATCGGCGCGCATCGGTTATCCAACAGTCACCCCTCCCACAAGCGGACGGTGGTCAGACGCCATATTTGTCGCGGGGGTATTGATGACCTGCAAATCCATAACACGCCCCGGCGCATCCGTCAGAATTCGGTCCAACGGCAACAGCGGGCGTCCAGTTGGAAAGGTACGATGCGCAGCGCCACGTAGGTGCGTACCAAGCACACGCGACGAGAACGCAAGCCCGCCCCAAGGGCGCCATTCGTTCAAATCCCCCAGCAATAGGGTCTGCATTTTGGGGCGTCGCCGTAGATACTGGCCAATGATGCGCATCTGGATTACGCGTAATGGCTGCGACAGCGACAAATGGGTCGACATGATGCGACAGGCGCGTCCCTCTACCAAAACCTCGACACTGATTGCACCTCGGTGGCAATGCCCCGGCAGGTCAATCACATCTGCGTGTGTCCGCACCAAGCGCGGGTGCAGAAACAGGATTGTCCCCAGAAACCCGTCACTGTGCGGTCCCCACCTGAGCGCGGGGGTATCGTGAACAGTGCCAAGCCCTGTGATCTGTGCAATCCGGTCGATGTCGAGAATGCTTGCGTGCGGTCGACATTCGCCGTCTGCCTCCTGCAATGCCAGCACATCCCCCGCATAAGCCACCAACTCCGATCCGATCGCACTCACCACTCGGTCAGGGTTAACAACACCGTCCTGCCCCTTCGCACGGTGAACATTCCACGTTGCACAGCGCAATTCTGCCATCGTCTGCCCCCTCAAAATACTGGCCCCCTGTAAAAATAAAATGTCCGTACTACCTAATACGCTACGCTGTTAGATAATCTGTCCGACCGGGCAACCAACCCATCAACCGGAGAATTCCCATGCGCTTTTTGATGACGACCGCCCTCGTTGCATCGCTGACCACCGCAGCCCACGCGGATATGGCGACTTACGAGCTTGATCCGGAACATACCACGGTCTTCTTCCTGATCGATCACATTGGTTATGCTAAAACGTTGGGTTTGTTCACGACCGTCACGGGCAACTTTATGTATGATGCCGACACCCGCGAGTTAGGTGAGGTGAACGTCAGTATTGATGCCGCCAGCGTGGAGAGCTTCAACGAGGCGCGCGACAACCACGTGCGCAAATCCGATTTTCTCGACACAGCGAAACACCCCACCATTACATTCACTGCCACTGGTGGCACGGCTGCGAGTGATACCAGCGGGACAGTAACAGGCGATCTTGCTATCCTGGGACAATCCCTGCCGGTCACTCTCGATGTAGAGCTAAACAAGGCTGCTCCCTACCCCTTCGGTCACAAACGCGAAGTGCTTGGCCTCTCGATGACCACATCTATCCAACGCAGCGATTTCGGCATGGCCTACGGTGTGGCTAACGGACTGGTTGGTGACACTGTTAGTATCCAGATCGAAACGGAAGCGATGAAAATTGAGTGAGCTTAGCTCCTACCGACAGTGCCTAAGGGAGAGCAGGTATAGCCTGCTGCGAAGAGATTTTGGATATGCACGGACTGTCGGGACACTTCCTGTAAATCCCCTGATTTATGGATGGATGGAGTCTCCATGATATACGAAGAGCGTGAAATCTCACGTAAACATAGGGTGATTCAAGATGCCGGGAGATTCGACAATGCCCGCAAAGAACTTAGGTGTTTGCGTTTAGACTGACCGGTGTGCGGATATAGCGACCTGTCGCTGCACTCGCTCCAACGGCCGCTTTATGCAGCTTAAGTTTGCAGCGAACCAATGCATGGGCGCGAAGCCGCGGTTTGGTATGGATCAAAGTCGGGCCATCGTTTTCAAGAGAACGACTTCTTCATCGTTCAATCCAAAAGAAATGCTTCGATTATCCCGACACCCTTGATCAGAGAGTATTTAGGAGTGACGTTTAAGGGCGGATTAGTCAACGCGGCCAGCGTCGCCTGTGAAATTTGGATGCGGACTGTATCGCTTGAACTTTCCAATCGGCTGGCGAGATTTACTGTTTCCCCATGCATCGTAGACAAATCGCTTTTGTCCGATAAGCCCTGCGATAGCCGGCCCAGAATTCAGCTCGACCCGCACCTCAAGGGGTATGTCTGCGCTGAAATCTTCCGACATTGCTTTGATCAGCGCTCGCGCAAATTCCAATGCAGTCAACCAGCCAACCTCCCGTCGGCACGTACGCGTGGTTCACATCGGCCGGGGTTCAGACCAAGTATCTTGCGCAGGAAGTGGGGTCTGTACTTGGTTCACAGAAACGGTGTCATTTACTTTCGGCCCCGTTGGTCCGAAAATTTGGATGTTTCGGTGCTCCGGAATTCCTATATGTTTCCCTACCTATCCAAACTCTCTTCGAAGCGGTAAAGTGGTCGGCCGATTTGCGGCCCGTAGTGAGAACAGGAGAGGTCAAGGCGCTTACAGAACTTCAGGATATCGGCCCTACAGATAGCGGCAAAGCGGGGTACGGGTCTTATCAGCATGCCTGCGGTCAAACGCGGGGCATTTCTATCGTTGAGCAAGAAAGCAAAAAATCGATCCAAGCATCATCAGCCTCGGCATATGATGTGGCCAAGCGCAGGCTCTCAAGCGCCCTCTCCGCCTTTCTCAATCGTGCACCGGCTTGCTTAACCGCATCGTGCTACATTTAAAATCTCGCCTCTTAGGGGTATCGGCGCAAAAACTTATACCCACCAACTTACGTCTCTTACGCAGAAGAAGCTTTTTGATGTGTACAGTTTTTTGGGGTGTTGTGAGAGATGCCTGATCTCCCACTCTTGTCGGGCTCTGGGACGGCGCTGGCAAGACCTGCCCCATTTAGCTAAAATATTTGCTGGTTCAACAGGTCACAAGCACTGCTTTGTTCCAAATCTTCACGTCCCATCTTTCAGACGGAAAAAATTGCATAGTATTACTGCTTAAGTTGCTCAGGGTTGCATTGGCTGCATTTTCAACCTCAATCACTCGATCGTTGCCTAGCT
>CBDTVN010000092.1:0-11512 GCA_965364195.1 uncultured Sulfitobacter sp.
AGGGGCGCGAGGTGTTCGTGGAAGCGGAGGTGACTGTTGAAGCTTCAGGGCGGCCACGGGTTGCTGTATGAGTTGGAAGTTGTGAAAGGCAGCTATGCGGACTTTGTTGCCATCCGCACTCAGTTCGCGAATGGTCGCTAACGATTTTACGAATTGGGAAGGCGATAGACATCGCGAGTTATATCATCGGGGAAAGTTTCGCGTTCAATCTTTTGACCACCCAAAGATAACACAAGGGATTTTGCAGCCGTATTCTCATCCTTCATGTGCGTTTGGACAAGGCACCAATTCAGTTTCTCATACCCATAGCAAATTGCAGCTACCGATGCTTCTTTCGCAAATCCTTGTCTGCGCCAAGATTGGCCTATCCACCAAGTCAATTCAGGACGTGGCCAACCTGTTGGCCACGCAAAACCAACACTACCGATAACCTTGCCGTGATCTTTATGCACAATAGTCCATTGGCCATATCCACGTAAGTGCCAGTGACCGCTATCTCTCGCAAGCCTGTCCCACGCTGCCGACGCATTGATCGGACCGCCATAAAAATGCGATGCGTTCCCATCCCCATAGAACTCCGCGTAAGCTTCAAAATCGCTTTCACTGGGTGCGCGGAGTAGAAGGCGTTGGGTCTGGAGTTGAGGTATTTGTTTCATATTGTTTTTATTGATGTAAAGCAGCCTTTGGTGTCAAGTGCAGCATCATGCACATTGGGCTCTAAACCGTCACTCGCAAAAAACGCGGCAGCGCTAGCCGCCTATGACGGGTAGCCAAATTTCTTACTCCGCTGCGGCGCGTTTGGGTAGGACCCAACCCTGACGCGGGAAGTGGCAGGTATAGCCGTTCGGGATGCGTTGGATGTAGTCTTGGTGCTCAGGCTCGGCTTCCCAGAAGTCGGAGACGTGCTCGATTTCGGTGACAACTTTTCCGGGCCAGATGCCAGATGCTTCGATGTCGGCGATGGTGTCGAGGGCGACATCTTTTTGGTCTTCGTTCTCGAAGTAAATCGCGGAGCGGTAGCTCATACCCATGTCGTTGCCTTGGCGGTTCGCTGTCGTCGGGTCGTGAATTTGGAAGAACAACTCCAGCAACTCGCGGTAGCTGAGGATACTTGGGTCGAAGATGACTTCGATGGCTTCGGCGTGGGTGCCGTGGTTGCGGTAGGTGGCATTGGGAACGTCACCGCCGGAGTAGCCTACGCGGGTGGATACAACGCCTTTTCGTTGGCGTATGAGGTCCTGCATGCCCCAGAAACATCCGCCTGCGAGTACTGATTTTTGATTGCTCATGCTACGTCCTCCACTTGGTTGGTGTATTTGCCGTATCCCTCACCCTCCATATCGTCGCGGTGGATAAACCGGAGCGATGCGGAGTTGATGCAATAGCGCATGCCGCCGCGGTCTGGTGGGCCATCGGGAAAGATGTGGCCGAGGTGGCTGTCGCCGTTTGCGCTGCGCACTTCGGTTCGGACCATGCCGAGGGTACGGTCCTCGATCTCGACCACGTTCTCGATTGCCTTGGTAAAGCTGGGCCAGCCGCATCCGCTCTCGTATTTATCGGAGGATGCGAACAATGGCTCGCCTGAGACGATATCGACGTAAATGCCCGGCTCTTTGTTATAAAGCAGCTTGCCCGTGCCGGGACGCTCGGTCCCGCTTTCTTGGGTGACATAGAGTTCCTCTGGCGACAGGGTCGCGAGGACATCGGGGTTTTTGGTGTACTCTGGCATGGGTCTCTCCTTGCGCTGTTGTTGCCCTATTAGATGGGGCTTTTGCGCAGAAATCAAAGGGGGGTGTGTCTGTTAGGCAGAATTGTTTGTGAACTTATTGGTGCTGTGGGGCGTATGATAGGGTGGAGGGCCAGATATGCGGCTAATTATTGGACTAGTTGTATCGCTTTGGGCGGGTGTTGCTTTTGCAGCGCCGCGTGATGCTGTGTTTCCGTCGATCGATGGGGGTAACATTGCGCTCAGCGATTTTGCGGGGCAGCCCGTGTTGGTAGTGAACACTGCCTCGCAATGTGCATTTACGCGGCAATATGCGGGGCTTCAGACGTTGCATGATCGATACAGTGCGCGGGGGTTGGTTGTGCTGGCTGTTCCGTCCGATGACTTTAACCAAGAGTTGGGAAGTGCGGCGGAAGTGAAGGAGTTTTGCGAGATTAACTTTAGCCTCTCACTGCCGATGACTGATGTGATGCACGTGCGCGGGCGCAAGGCGCATCCATTTTATAAGGCGGTGAAGGCGGAAACAGGGTTTGTCCCGCGCTGGAATTTCAACAAGGTTTTGATCGGAGCGGACGGTGCTGTGGTTGCGACTTGGGGATCATCGACGCGGCCTGACGGGGTGGCTATCCTAGGCGAGATTGAGAAAATCCTGAAATAGAGTAGCATGGCCCTTCATAGGAGGACGCAGCCGTGCCTGATAAGCTAGACTTGGACCGCGCTTATGCGTTGGAGACACCTGACGACAGCCGCGCGCTCTATGCGGATTGGGCGAAGACCTATGACAGTGATTTTGCCGAGAGTATGGATTACCGCCTGCCGCAGATTGTAGCGGAGATATTGGCGGAGTTCAGCCCGCAGGGGCCTGTTTTGGACGTGGGCGCGGGTACGGGACTGGTGGGACAGTATCTTTCGCGCGGGAGCAGCACTGAAATTCATGCGCTTGATATATCACCACAAATGTTGGCAGTTGCGATGGGTAAAGGTGTGTATGCCCGTTCGATTGAGGCGGATTTGACCCAAGAGCTTGCGCTGCCTGAGGGGATGTATGGAGCGGTTGTAAGCTCTGGCACGTTCACCCACGGCCATGTAGGAGCGGATGCGATTGACAAGTTGTTGGGCGTGGCCAAGGCAGGCGCGCGATTTGTGCTGGCTGTGAATGCCGAGCATTTCGAGGCGCGGGGATTTGCGGCGAAATTTGTCGAGCTAAAGCCTGGAATCGAATGTTTTGAGCTGCGTGAGGTGGCGATCTACGGAGATGGCGCGGATGCGGCGCATGTGAATGATACGGCGCAGATTGCTGTTTTTCGCAAGCGATAGAGTATAACCGTGGCGGTTTTATGCGTTTCGCTGACGTGAAATTTGCACGGCTAGGATGCTTGCAGCGATAATCGATACGCCCAAGATATCGCGGGGCCCGAGTTCTTCGCCGAGGAGCAGTGCGGCAATCACTACGCCAAAGAATGGGTTGAGGAAGTGGAAAGTGGCCGCGCGCGTGGCACCGATGCGGCCGACCAGCATGAACCAAACCCATGTCGCCGTAAGGCCGGGGACAAGGCACGTGTAGATAAAGGCGATGGCGAGGGGCCAGCTCAGCGTGACTTGGGGTGTTTCAAAGAGCAAAGTAGCGATGGTGAGTGCAACGCAGCCCACGAGCATTTGCAGGCCGACGACCATCAGCAGGTTGCCGCCAGCGGAAGCACCGCGCACGGTAAGTGTGGCGATGGTGAGGGCGAGCACGCCGATAAAACAGATTGCTACACCAACAAGGTCGAGATCATCCGTCAGCCGTGCGCCCATGATCAACGCCACACCTGCCAGCCCTGCAATGAGGCCGATGATGCCGAGGGGGCTAAGCTTGTCCCCCATGAACGCCCATGCGGCGAGTGCCACCATCAGGGGCATGGTGGAGGCGATAATGGCCGCCAAAGATGCCTCGATCGTTTGCATGGCGACGAAAAACAGGCCGAGGTAGACGGCGTTTTGGAGGATGCCAAAGGCAATGGTGGCGCGCCATTGCGGCTTGGTCAGATGCCAGCTTTGTCCCAATGCGCGGGCGATGGCGATCCCGATGATACCGGACAAGAGATAGCGGAGCGAGAGCGCAAAGAGCGGTGTCGCATCCGCAACGATGATCCGCGCAGAGGTGAAGGCCGACGACCACATGAGCGCAAATGCGAGGCCCAGTCCGATTGCGCGCATGTCCATGTGGTGCTGTCCTTTGTGTGCGCGATCAGTAATGGGGCGGTACGTGGGGAAGAGCAAGCGGGAGGGTTAGGACGAAAGCCCTCTAGGCGAAATTTTCTGTCAATATTCTCAAACAGTCAAAGCTACTCTTCTGATTGAAAGCGCTCGGCCCAATCAGCATTGATAGCGTCTGCCAACTTAGCTATTGGCGGCGTCATCTCATCCTTTGGGTCGCATTCCAAACCAAGCGCACCAAGAATACGAACAAGGGTTGCGTACGGCGCTGCGGATAGTTCCTTGTATGTTACGCGCAGGGGTTCGATTTTTTCTGTCGTAAACCACTCATTCCACTCAGTTTCCATTTGCTCCAACAGCGCAAGTTGCGTAGCGATAGCCGCCGCATCGTAGACGGGCTCTTTTGGTTCAGAAAGACGCTCCAATTCGGTTCCATCTGGTGCCATATGCCAAAGCCCTGACTGCTTTGCCTTAACGTAAGAAATAGCCTGATCTAGCTTGTTTTCACGTGAAAGATGGACAAAAAGCGTGCTGCCGAAAGCAGCATTCATGCGCGATTTATCATCTGGAATAGACGGATACAAAACGCCCAATTGCGCGATGAAGAAGTCGAAGCTGTGGCGCTGCAATCGCAGACCAAAGATGTTGCTCTCACCTTTTCCACGTTCGAATGCCGCGTTGAAAACGGCACTCAGTGCATCTTGCCTTTCGCTGAATTGGGCGTTTTGGAGATCATAGTAACTTAACCATTTCTCAAGGGAGGGCGCGTGAAAATGTGACTCGGGGAAGCCAGCGTTGCCAGACTCGCGTAAGAGCCGACACAACAAGGTGCTGCCGCTGCGAGGGCTGGTGCAAATCACATACGAACGAAACGGTTCCATAGATACCTCTTACACGAAGCGACAGGCGATCTCTATGGGCTCCAAGCGGACCGTGGGTGTCTAGGAAAACATGAATAAATCTGAACGAGTGATTGTACCGTAGTGTTGGCTGCAGGGCTGCCAACGAAAAAGGGCCGCCCGTTTGGACGACCCTCTTTAACCAGTCAGCGCGAGGCTGGACTTAGCCGTTCACGCTGTCTTTTAGCGCTTTGGCGATTGTCATTTTGACAACCTTGTCGGCGTCTTTCTTGAACTGTTCGCCGGTCGCAGGGTTGCGGACCATACGCTCGGGGCGCTCACGGCAGTAGATTTTGCCAACGCCGGGAAGGGTCACAGCACCGCCGCCGGACACTTCTTTTGTGATCAAATTACAAACCGCGTCGAGCGCTGCGCCTGCTGCTTTTTTGTCGGTTCCCATTTCATCGGCCAATGCGGCGACGAGTTGAGTTTTTGTCATTGGTTTCGTGGTCATTTTATATCTCCTCGACTGCCCGAAATTTGGGCCTCATCCGCAGAATGTAGCGGAAGGTGATGAGCAAACACAACGCAGAGTAATGATATTTACTAAGAAAACTTGGGTTTTTTTTCATATTTTAGGCTTGAAGCCGCTCAGAGGAAGGCCGTTTCGTCAAATGAGCGTAATTTTCGACTGTGAATCCGCTCCAGCGGCATACCGCGGAGTTGCTCCATTGCGCGGATTCCGATCATCAAATGGCGAGATACTTGGGTTTTGTAGAAGTCGGACGCCATGCCAGGGAGCTTGAGTTCGCCGTGCAATGGCTTGTCAGAGACACACAAAAGGGTGCCGTAGGGAACGCGGAAGCGGTAGCCATTGGCGGCAATTGTGGCGCTCTCCATATCAAGTGCGATGGCGCGGGATTGGCTGAGGCGTTGCACGGGGCCGGATTGGTCGCGTAGCTCCCAGTTGCGGTTGTCGATGGTGGCGACAGTTCCGGTGCGCATGATGCGTTTAAGCTCGTAGCCTTCAAGCTGGGTGACTTGGGCTACGGCGTTCTCCAACGCGATCTGGATTTCGGCCAGCGCAGGGATCGGGATCCAGACGGGGAGGTCATCATCCAATACGTGATCTTCGCGCAAATAGGCGTGGGCGAGAACAAAGTCGCCCAAGGCTTGCGTATTACGCAGACCAGCGCAGTGGCCCACCATGAGCCACGCATGCGGACGCAGCACAGCGATGTGGTCTGTGGCAGTTTTGGCGTTGCTCGGCCCCACGCCGATATTGACCAGTGTAATGCCGCCGCCGTCTTCTCGTTTTAAATGGTAGGTCGGCATTTGCGGTAGCTTGAGCGGTGTTTCAAGTGGGCCATCAGGATCTGTGATCTCTTGGTTTCCGGTCGAGACGAAGGAGGTGTAGCCGCTGTTCGGGTCGCGCAGCATCTGGCGGGCGTAATCCTCGAACTCGGTCACGTAGAATTGGTAGTTGGTGAAGAGCACGTGACACTGGAAATGATCGGGATCAGTGGCGGTGTAATGGGCAAGTCGAGCGAGGGAGTAGTCCACTCGCTGGGCCGTGAACGGGGCAAGCGGGCCAACACCGTCAGGGGCCACATAAGTGCCGTTGACGATATCATCATTTGTGGTGCTGAGGTCGGGGACATCGAATACATCACGCAGGGTAAAATCAGCAGCGCCATCTTGAGGGACGGTCATGCCTGTCTCGGGCGTCATGGCAAAATGCACGGGGATGGGCGTGTTTGAGGGGCCGATATAGACAGGTTGTTCGTGGTTTTTGATTAACAGCCCGATTTGTTGGATCAGGTAGTGACGGAAGAGATCGGGTCGCGTGACCGTGGTGGCGTAAGTGCCGGGGCCGGAAACATGGCCAAAGCTGAGGCGGGTATCGACCTGCGCGTAGGACGAGGTGGTAAAGCGGACCTCGGGATAGAAGGCGCGGATGCGTGGGCCTGTTGGTTTCTCCGCCATGGCGTTGGTAAATTCCGTGCGCAAAAACGCGACTGACTGCTCATAGAGCAGCGTCAGTTGGTCCACGGCGGCGGTGGCATCCGTGAAGGCTTCGGATTGCGGCGCATCTGGCGCGCGGAATTGGTGCTGCTTCATGCTACTTTTCGTCCTTGGATTGGAACAGGGTTCCTATTTTCTGCATAACCGTATCGGAAGTGTCGTCGTCCTTGAGGTCGAGGCTTTCAACCCTGCGCAGGAGTTCCTGCTCATAGGCAAGGTCGGCCTCGGACGGGGCGGGCGTTGAGGTCGCGATCCAGCGTGCAAATGCATCTGTCGTATCGGGGTCGTCATAGGCGGGAAAGTTGGTGATCCCTATGTCGTGCCCCGTGGCGGGCAAGTCGAGGGCAAAACGTTCTTTAAGGAACCCTTGGAGCGCTGTTGGCAGGATGGGGGTATCGTCGGGATGAAAGTCGGAGAGCTGCTCGACACCGTGATAATCGAGGTAGGCTTGGATCGGGGTCACGGTTGTCTGCTGTAAAAAACCCGGCTCTGGGTAGCCCATTGCGAGGAACTGTAGCAGGACCAGCGGATCATCGGTGATGATGCCGAGGTTGTCGTGGCCGATGTGGACGAATTGCTGATTGTCGTCATCATCGCGCCATATCGCCACGCGTCCACCGTCGCCAGAGGTTTCGCCAAACTCGAATATGCGGTTGTCGATGTCGGGGTCGGGCGTGGGCCAATGATCAGTATAGGGGAGGGTGGTGCCACCAAAACCGACATGGCTGGTGACAGGGTGGTTCTGATGTTCGGGCGGATAGATAAGCAGATAGTGATCTTCGGGCTGTGCCGCGGCGCGGATGTAATGCCAGCCTTGATCCTCCAACCAATCGAAGGTTTCGACCAGTTGGGGCGGGAGGGTGACCCAATCGGGAGCGAGTTTGGCGAGGTTTTGGGCAAAGGTCTTCATTTGGCAATTACATCCATGAACTCAAACGTGCGCACATCGACGAGGCCGAGATCGGATATGCGCAGCTCTGGAATAACGACAAGCGCAAGCAGGCTGTGCTGCATGTAGGCGTTGTTGAGGGTGCAGCCGCAGTCGCGCATTGCTTGCATCATGGCGTCCGTTTTGGCGGCGACGTTCTGCGCAGGGCTGTCGGACATGAGACCGGCGATGGGCAGATCTATGGTGGCGAGGGGCTTGCCGTCTTTGAAGATTGTGATGCCACCGCCGAGTTGTTTGAGATGGTTCGCGGCCAGCGCCATTTGATCGGTATCGGTGCCGACGACAATCATGTGGTGACTGTCATGTGCCACAGTAGAGGCCATGGCCATTTTGCCAGTATAACCAAAGCCAGATACCAGCGCATTGACCACGCCGCCCGTGGCGCGGTGACGCTCGACCAGTGCGATTTGGGCTACATCACCGTGGGCGGTGACGCGCCCTTCGGTGACAGGTAACTCGAACTGAAGCGCCTTTGTAGGGGCCTGGTTCTCGACCACGCCGATGACATTGGCAGTGACGGCGTTGGCACCTGCGGGGGCGGTGATGCCGAAATCATCCGCTGTCAGGTCACGCGCCATGTTGACAGTCTGGCGCGCGTGTTGGGGCCAGTTGTAATGGGGGCAGTCAACGAGGCAGATGCCATCCTGTGCGACGATCTGGCCGCGCGCAATCACGGTTTCGATGGGGAGGGTTTTGAGGTCGGAGGTCAGGATCACATCAGCCCGGCGGCCTGGCGTGAGGGAGCCGATTTCGCGTTCCAGCCCAAAGTGGGTGGCAGTGTTGATCGTGGCCATTTGTAGCGCGATGAGCGGATCACAGCCGCAGTCAATCGCGTGGCGCACGACACGGTTCATATGGCCGTCATTCACCAACGTGCCAGAGTGGCAATCATCGGTGCATAGAATCATGTTGCGAGGATCAAGGCCACGTTCGGTAATCGCGGTGATCTGGCTCTCGACGTCATACCATGCGGAGCCAAGGCGGATCATGGCGCGCATCCCTTGGCGCATGCGGGCGATGGCGTCTGCTTCGCAGGTGCCCTCATGATCATCAGCAGGGCCACCTGCAACGTAAGCCGCAAAGGCGGGGCCAAGATCGGGGGAGGCATAGTGGCCGCCCACGGTTTTGCCCGCATTTTGAGTGGCGCCAATCTCGGCGAGCATTTGGGGATCGGCGTTTATGACGCCCGGAAAGTTCATCATTTCGCCCAGACCGATGATGCCTTCCCACTGCATCGCCTCGGCCACATCCTCGGCGCTGATTTCAAAGCCTGTTGTCTCCATCCCCGGTGCGCTGGGCGCGCAGGAGGGCATCTGGGTGAAGATATTGACGGGCTGCATGAGTGCTTCGTCATGCATCATGCGGACGCCCTCAAGACCCAGTACATTTGCGATCTCGTGAGGATCGGTGAACATGCTGGTCGTGCCATGAGGGATTACGGCGCGGGCGAATTCGGCGGGGGTGAGCATGCCGCTCTCGATATGCATATGGCCGTCACACAGACCGGGGATCATGTAGCGGCCATCTGCCTCTATGATTTGCGTATCCTCACCTTTGCAATGATCAGCGGAGGGACCAACAAAGGCGATGCGACCTTTTACGATTGCGATGTCATGACCGGGGAGCGCCTCACGTGTATGCACATTGACCCAAATGCCACCGCGCACGATCATATCGGCGGACGCACGGCCTGCTGCTACGTTAACCAAATCAGTTGCTACATCGGGCCAAGAGGGGAAAGTTGCTTGTGTCATGTCGCAACATTCCACAGGGTTGGTACAGGTTCAAGCGGGAGCGGGTGATATGGACTATAACACTGTCGGTGCAGCAGCCTTTGGCGCAGGATTACGCGGGATGGGCATTAACCTGCTGGTGCGGGATGTCGGGGTGCAGATTGCCTTTTTAGAGTCTGTTTTTGGAATGAAAGCGTACCAGCCCACTGCGGATTTTGCGATTATGACCTATGGAAACGAAGTGTTTCAGCTTCATAGTGACGGTACGTATCATTCGAATCCTCTGTTGGGGCTGTTGCCCGAGACCCCGCCGCGTGGCGCGGGGATCGAGATACGTCTGTATGATACGGACCCTGAGGCGGCCTGTGCCGTCGCAGAGGCGGCGGGCGGCATGATCTTGCAAGCGCCGACGGACAAGCCGCATGGCCTGCGTGAGGCATATATTCTGTGCGAGAACGGGTATGCGTGGGTGCCGAGTAGGCCTCTGGCGCTGGACGAATAATGTCGCAAACGGGATGGACGGAAATTTGGCGGGCTGGTCCCGTGGGACCAACGAAAGGATAAAGCGATGAGTGTGACACAGATGAAACCGAACATGGACCATTGGCAGGAGCGAGTTGATCTGGCGGCGGCATTTCGCTGGACCGCCCGGCTCAATATGCATGAGGGGGTGGCGAACCATTTTTCCCTCGCTGTAAACGACAGTGGGTCGCAGTTTTTGATGAACCCCAATCAGGCGCATTTCAGCCTGATCAAAGCGAGTGATATGTTGCTGATTGATGCGGATGATCCGCAGACCTACGCGGGGCCGAACGCGCCGGACCCAACCGCGTGGGGTTTGCACGGCGGTGTTCATGCGGCTGTGCCTCACGCACGGTGTGTCATGCACGTCCATTCGATTTTCGCCACTGTGCTGGCGTGCTTGCAGGACAGCCGCCTGCCGCCGATTGACCAGAACTGCTGTACCTTTTTCAACCGAGTGGTGATTGACGAAAACTATGGCGGGTTGGCGTTCGAGGATGAGGGTGCGCGCTGTGCGACCCTGCTGACAGACCCCAAACAAAAGGTGATGGTGATGGGGTCGCATGGCGTTTTGGTGATTGGCGATACTGTAGCCGATACCTTCAACCGGCTGTATTATTTTGAGCGCGCGGCGGAGACGTATATTCGTGCGCTGCAAACAGGTCTGCCGTTGCGGCGGATCAGCGACGAGATTGCGGAGAAAACGGCGCGGGAGTTGGAGGCATATCCAGAGCAGGATGCGCGGCATCTAACGGAGTTGAAGGCGATACTAGATGGCGAGAATTCGGATTACGCGCGTTGAGCAGAGCGGAATGGAACCACGCGCCGGAGGGCCCCATTCAAGTTTCGCCTTTGTGGCAGTGGCCGCCGCGTCCCTTTGCTGTACTCAAATGGTATGCTGACGGGTGGTTCCCGCTCACGATAAATCTCGGTATTCTGGCACTGGCATTTCTGAGCTGGAGTGTGTTTAGCCCCGCATTAGAGACTACCGTAGAGCCAGGTATGTGGATCGTCGGCATCTGGCTGCGCAATCTGGTGATCGTAACGCTGTTGGCGGGTGGGCTGCATCTGTGGTTTCACGGCTATGCGGTTCAGGGGGATCACACAAAATACGATCCGCGCCCCTTTCCGCGACAGGGGCGGATGTTTTCATTCTCTGATCAGCTAAAGGATAATATGTTCTGGACGATTGCGTCAGGCGTGACGGTCTGGAGCGTGTTTGAAGCACTGGGCTGGTGGGGGCTGGCCAACGGTTTTCTGCCGCAGACGACTTTTGCGCAGACGCCTGTCTGGTTCGTAGCTTTCTTCTTCCTCATCCCCGTTTGGGAGAGCTTTTATTTCTACTGGATACATCGTTTGCTGCATACCGATGTACTGTACCGGTTTCACGCGCTGCACCACCGTAACAATGATATTGGGCCGTGGTCTGGCCTGTCGATGCATCCGGTGGAGCATGTGATGTACTTTGGCACAGTGCTGATTCATTTGGTTGTACCGAGCAGCCCCGTGCATGTAATTT
>CBDTVN010000093.1:0-11508 GCA_965364195.1 uncultured Sulfitobacter sp.
AATTCAAGATGTTGCAATGCGCACACACGGAAAAATGGCTGGAGGGTTGCCACGCCATGCTGGAGCAATTCTACGAGGTGGGTGGGTCGAGAGCAGACACTCGAGCCAATGCGGCACAGATGAATTTGTGAATGGTAGAACAGTCTTCAAATAGCAGAGTATATGCTGGCACACTAAATCACGATGAGATGGTTATCCCAAGCTTGGGGTGTATTTCTCCTCATGCTTTGCTGCATGTTTTTGTAGAACCCCAAATCTCCTGTGCCCGCTGTCATTGCAAAGCCCCGCGCGCTTGGCGCGATCCCGCACACATCCGCAATGATAGTTCTCTCAGTCAGTGACATGTCGTCGGCACGGAAAGTGTCAAGTATATCGCCTCGAGGTGATGTCGCACCGATTGTTGCGCCGTCCTGGGAATAGGCCATGCTGCCTATGTAGCCATCGAGGGGCCGTAGCATATCATCTGACATGGCAGCATGAATAATGTCACCCCCTCGTCTATGGCGTGCGATAAGCGCAGGAGCGGTGCCATCACCCTGCCACTGCATTCCGATGGCCACATCGCCAGCGGCGTTTACCGCCAAATGGCGCATGGAGTTTTTTTGATGTTCAGGGGGTAAAATAGTCGTCTCGACAACAGCGCCATCCAGTATGTAGGACAGGTTTGATTGCATCGTTGCAATGTTCAACTTGGTCCGGCCCGTATCAGGGTGGGTATCAATTCCACCGTTTGCGATGACCAGCATTTCCGAGTTTGGCAACCGCTTGATGTCGTGGGGCCCTATGCCTCCACTATCGAATTCAGCCACACGTTTATAACCTGCGACAACGTCCCAAACACCTACACGGCCGCGCCCAGCCTCATAATCATTCTCGGTCGCAAACATCCAGTCTCCATTCGACGAGAATGCTCCGTGGCCGTAAAAGTGGCGGCCCTCAGGTGCGATCAAGCGCGCTTTTTCCGTGCCCGAGACGCAATCGATGACTGTTGCAAAGGTCCCAGGTCTGCGCGCAAATGCGACAGCTTCGGGCCGGGTAGGATGAGCCGCCGCGGCATGGCCCCTTGCGGGGAGTGGAATGCGAAACAGGATATCCAGAGCGTCGCTTAAACCGCACAGGATATATGAGCCGTCAGGTGTTGCCGCAGCAGAGAGATAGGCGGGAGTTCCGGCATCGGCCCACGTAGGGACAGGAACCACACCTACGGCGAGCAAGCCCACCAAAAAGCCGCGCCGATGAGGTTTGGGTGTGTCCATTTCAATCGCCATCGAGCGAGTTGAAGCCAGCTGAAACGCCGAGAGTTGGCCCCAGCTCTTCACCCACAACAGCACGGATCGCATCGACAGACTGTTGCACAACTTCGATCTTTAATCGGCTTTGAGGCTCAGCCACTCCTGCAAAGATTGGGTCGTCCAGATCACTGAGCCGCATGGATGCTTTTCCGAAACGATCCGCGATTTGCCCGCTCAGGGCTGCATCATTTGCTGACAGGTGAAGTGCAAGGTCTCGAAGCGTGTGGAGACTCAGTGCGACGTTCCGCGCAGAGCGGCCAGCCCGCCAAGCTTCGGCACGGGTCGGGCGGGGACGGTCGTATGTACCAAGAGGACGGCCAAGCCGCGTCTCCGATGTGAATTGAAGACCTGTTGTCAGTGCCTTGAATAGCTCTTGCAGAACTTCCTCATTCGATCGGTAGGTACCTTCAGATCCTGGCTCAAGCAGCCGCACTGCGTAGTCTGAGGTCCAGTCCTGTGCTATTGCTGCGCTGTTTTCCGCCATATCCGCCGCCACAGTTTGAACAAGCGTGCAGAGGTATTCAGGATCGGCGCTTGCGGGCACTGCGTCATCAAATAGCAAAAACTCCATTGCATAGAATCCGCGCGCGGCAATTGAAACCTGAGCGTAGCTGTCCGCGCTTGTTGCAATTGGATCTTGCTCGGAAATCAGGGACGCAAGCGCACGTGGTGTAGCCCCCCTGCTGTCGGGCCAGAAGGCCAGTGCAAAAGCACGATCGCTGACCTCGGTAGGGCCAAAGCGCAGGTGACTTACAGACAGCCACGCATCAAACGCTTCTGCATAACTGGTGCGGAGCATTTCGGATTTCGGATCACAGTTTGTTCGTGCCGTTTCCTCAAGCTTTGCGGTCTGCACCGCGAGGTGGTCAAAACCGGATAGAATGTGATCTGTGACGATGCCTGAAATGATCTCCTTTGAAGTCTCGGCGTTTGACAGCACGGGGATCAGGGAAAGTGCCGCGCTTAACAGTAGGCGTTTCATAAGCTCTCCAGATAAGCGATCAGGGCGTCACGCTCTGACGTAGGTAATGTAATGACGGTATCACGCTGCGCAGCCGCTTCTCCACCATGCCAGAGAACAGCCTCCAGCAGAGACCGCGCTCGACCGTCATGCAGGAAATAGCTGTGCCCGCTGACCTGCTGCGTAAGACCGATGCCCCACAATGGCGGGGTGCGCCATTCACGTCCCGTGGCGCGTGCTTCGGGGCGGTTATCGGCGAGGGCCGGCCCCATGTCGTGCAGCAGCATATCCGTGTAGGGCCAGATCAGTTGAAAGCTCTGCTCTAGGCGGTCTTCAAGCCGCTGGGTGACGAAGGACGGTGTGTGGCACGACGTGCACCCTGTCTCATAGAAAACCCTCTTGCCGAGCAACACTTGAGGATCGTCCACATTGCGCCGCGCTGGCACACCGAGGTTGCGGCTGTAGAATGTGACCAGATCAAGACCCATCTGATCAATCTCGAAAACGCGGTCATCGCCGTCGCCGTGAATGGCAGCCATACAATCTGCCTGCAAATCTGTGCATTCACCTGAACCCGCCCAGAAGATCGGGTTGGATATACCAATATCGCCGGCAAATGCTGAAGCGGACTGCTCCAGAATTGTTGGATTGCCCGCTTTGAGGCCAAACCGCCCCAGCATGGGTTGCTCATTTACCTGCGACCAGACGATATTGGGGCGGCCGGAAATGCCATCCCTGTCTGCATCGTCAGGATCTGAATTTTCGAGAATATCAGCGCTTGATACAGCCTCCAACAGCCCCAGCCCGATCATCTGCGGTGCAACACGCGGGCTGAGCATAGCATCCTTGTGCAGTGGGCCGTACCCGAGGTCGGCTGCGGTGTAAGTCGGGTGTCTGAGCGAGACCGTCGTTCCATCAGCAAGAGTGATCACTTCTTCTTCATACATGATATCCATACGGTATTCAGATGGATGGCCCTGCACGGCAAAATCCTGCAGCTGCGTGCCGTAGGTCGGGTCGGGTCCGGTCGCGATATAGCCTTCGATCTGCTCTATCGCGTCTGCATCCGTGCCGGGGACCGAGACGCGCAAGAACATGGAAATTGAATTGTCGTCTGCATTCTCTGGCGGATGGCCACGGCCGTCCTTGATATGGCACCGTTGGCATGAACGCGCGTTATAAAGCGGCCCAAGCCCGTCAGAGGCAAGCGTGGAGGATGGGGAAGACACCCAAAGCTTTCGAAAAAGTCCGTTACCGACTTTGAAATCCAGCTCATCCTCGAAGGTGATATTACCTGACGGTTGCGAGAAAGCATCAGCATCGCTGCGCGCACGAACTGTCGCTGCTCCCGCTGATTTCTCCTCAAATTTCTGGGCGGCGGTAAAGTCAGTTGTAGGCGTGGTCACTGCTGCGATGCGGGCCGCCTCAGCAGCAGTGCGCGGTATCACGTTCAAGTGCGGATCACTGATCAATGGGGCGGCATCTTGCGCGTTGGCAGCGGTCGCAAAGACCGCCGCCAGTGCAAAGATACTACTCCGCTTCATCCATTTTTGATGCATTAAGTAGGGCATATTTTTCTTCACCAAGTTTCGCTACAAGATCGAGCTGTGTTTCGAGAAAGTCGATATGACCTTCTTCATCGGTCAGTAATTCCTCGAAGATATTTTTCGTCACAAAGTCACCAACTTCTTCACAGTGCTTACGGGCCGCCATGTAAAGATCCCGTGCGCCATGCTCGGAGGCCAGATCACATTCCAGCGTTTCTTTGGGCGTCTGGCCGATGCGCAGCGGGTCAAGCTTTTGCAGGTTCGGATGCCCGCTAAGGAAAAGGATGCGCGCGATGATCTTGTCGGCATGCACCATTTCTTCGATGCTCTCTTCACGGGATTTCTTGGCCATGTGGCCGAGGCCCCAATCCTCCTGCATGCGGTAGTGCAGCCAATATTGGCTCACTGCTGTCAGTTCGCTGCGCAGGGCATCATTGAGGTATTCAATTACTTTCTTGTCGCCGTTCATTCGGGTTTTCCTGTGTTGTTCCGCATCTTAGATCGCGGAGCTGCATGGGGACTTCCATGTTTGAGTTTGTGCGCATCGCCGCCAGAAATAGGGGCATACAGCCACCACAATCTGCCGCCTTACCAAGCGCACGATAGAGTTTTCCGGGAGTGATGATCGTCTGTGCATCTGCGGCGCGCATCCAGTTGATGGCGGCGTGGATGTCATGGTCGGATATGTTCTGGCAGTGACAGACAATCATCATACTTCCCTTAGAACGAAATGACCGCAGCGAGGCCGACGGCAGTGGATTTCTCATCACCTAAATCAAACTGCGCAACGCCAAAGTTTACCTCAACATTCTCGGTCAGGGCCCGGTCTACGCCCAAGGCGATCATGCTGTCCGTATCGGTGGAGGTATCAAACAGCGTTGCATTGACCGAGAACGTCCAATCGTCGAGCGCGTAAGCACCACCCAGCGTGGCATAGGTTCCGCTGCCTTCCGCGCCGCCCAGATTATCGAGATGCACCATTTCACCGATCATATTGAACCCGTTGCCGAAATCATGTGACGCGCCCGCGACAATGCCGCTTTCGTCTGAGATGTCGCCGGCACCTGCTGACAAATGTCTTGCACCGATCCATGCGGTCGTTTCGCCGAATTCCTGAATATATTGCAGCGAAATGTTGTTGAGCTTGCCGGTGTTCCCTACCCCGCCTTCTGCAACTGAATTGCGGTCTCGCTTGTTGCCGATACTTTGGCTTAACACCGTGTCGTCTGCATAGAAAACCGCAAATGAGAGGGTGCCTCCATTGGCGCTAACGGGGGCGCTAACTGTCACACCGATCATTTCGCTTAGCTCATAGTCCTCCGCCAGCGATGTGCCGAAGAAGCCAGTCGCTTCATCCCACGCGACCGCGAATACAGGACTTATCTTACCGATAGAGACAAGGGTTTCGCCGAAGGCAAAGCGCAAACCGAGCTCACTAACATAAAGCCCCATGTCCTCAAACATGCGGTCGACTTCTGCATCCGTCAAAGTTTCCAGAGTTAGGCCCCCAAAAGCTGTGATTCGGTCCGTGAGTGTAGCCTCAAAGCCTACCTCGGCGGAAATGTAAGCCTCAGTAACCTCGGCACTTGGATCGTCAGCCCGCACAGTGCTTTCTACGCCGACTTCAATGCTGCCTTCCCATGTTAATCCTGCTTCTTGCGCCGCCAGAGATGTGCCGCCTGCCAGAACGAGGCCGAAAAGCCCCGTAGTTAGTATTGTCTTCTTCATTTTCAGTGTCCTAGTGTGTTGGACCCATGTGGCTGGCGGAGTGCTGGCAGGGAATGGAGCTTATTGGAATACGGCGTTCGGATCATCGAGGCTGTCGGAGCCTTCAAAAGTGATCCCATCGAGACCAAGCGTGGTCACCACACGCTCGATCGAACGGGTCTGGTCGATCAACCCGTTCACGCCACCCATTATGAGCGCTTCACCGCCCGCATTGCCGCGTTCTAACATCTGGTCATAGGCGAAGCCTGCTTCGGCTGCTGTCTTGATCCGCGCCAGTGCCATCATGGTAGCGCCGAGTTTGCCCTGCATCTCGGCATCAAGGGCTGGGTCCACGGCTGTGACCAAATCGGACAAGGAAGCGCCTGTGACAAGCGTGCCGTCGATGCGGACGTATTCGCCCAGATAAACATTCTGAATGCCCAACCCGTCAAAATAGTGGCTGTTGTGCGTGTTGTCTGAAAAGCAGTCATGCTCTTCTTCGGGGTCATTGAGCATGAGGCCAAGGCGCATCCGCTCACCTGCTTGCTCTCCGTAGGACAGCGAGCCCATCCCCGTCAGGATCGCGGCAAGGCCTGCATCCGTATCTTCCGTCAGGTTGGTGCGCGCGGCACCGCCATCAGCCCATTGTGCTGTCATCCATTCCAGATCGGAAACCAGCAGGTCCGTTGCAGCAGTCAGGTATTCCCCGCGCCGGTCGCAGTTGTCGTTCGTGCAGTTCACTGCCATTGCGTAATCGGTCCAAGGGCGGTTGCCCGCGCCTGTGTCGTGGCCGTTGAGATCCTGCCCCCACAACAAGAACTCAATTGCGTGGTAGCCAGTGGCGACGTTTGCCTCTACCCCGTCCGCTTCATGCAGCGTCTCGGACAGGAAGGCGGGCGTGATTGCGGACGCGTCGACATCAGTGCCGGACAAGCTGAACATAGGGCTTGCTATGACATTAAGCGACGCAATCCCATTCTCATCAGATGGACCACCGTATGAAGAATCCACATAGTCGATCAGACCTTCATCCAAGGGCCATGCGTTCACTTTTCCCTCCCAGTCATCGACGATGGGGTTGCCGAAACGGTAAACTTCGGTCTGCTGGTAAGGTACGCGAGCAGCCAGCCAAGCGTGCCGTGCTGCGGTTAAGTTCTCTGCGGAAGGTTCCGCGACCAGTGCATTCACAGCCACCTGCAGGCGCTGCGCTGCAATCAGGCTATCGCCATATTTCGCCGCAGCTATGTTGGCGTAATTTGCCAAGACATCGGTTTTTTCAGCTGCAAATGCGGGCAGTGAAAAGGCGGCGGCAGCAACTGTCGCCAAGAGCGTGATATGATTCATAGTGAGTTCCTTCAGTGAAGTGTTGTGGGCTGGGGATGCACGGCAGCGTAGTCGCGTGGCGCGCCAAGGCGCATCCGTTTGAGGGCAAGGCCAAAGTCAAAAGCGCATGACGCAAGAAGCGGGGCCACGTCAGGGCGCACCAGCAAAGTGGCAATCAGCATGGCATCCTCGCGTGCGCCCTCTGACGCAGTCGCGATGAAATTGGCAAAGCAGGATTCATCCGCCCCAAGGCATTTGCATTTCACTGAATGGCGCATCAGGGGGCGGCGACCATGGACTGAGCAGAGGCTGCATATCTGCTCGAAGGATTGAACAGCTTTCTCACCGCAGTGATGTCCGAGTGCCGTGATAAAGTCGTCGCGCACCTGTGCCTGTGCATCAGCGCCATCCGACCACAAACGCAAATAGATAACGCTTGCAGCCTCGAGCCCGTCCAGTTCGGTGATGAATCCAACAGGCGCACCACCACGGTTGTTCATGGGCGCACTCATTTGGTGAGGATCAATTTATTGGCCCGCGTGATGCGAAGTGTATAGATTTGTCCGTCCAGCACGATCTGCGCCAGATCCCCGCCCATCGTCAGATCACTGGCCGCATAAGTAGGCAAGCTGGAGGCTTGTAGTTTTTTGGGCGGAGGTGTGTGAAAGCTCATGGGCGCGCACCATCGTTTGATCGGGCATGATCCAACATCCACTCTACAGAGGCGTCCTCAGGAAGCTCGGAGGCGCTGATCATTTCTTTAAGCTCGACCCATTGGAGGTGAGTTGGCGCGCGGTCGGTTACAACGACGCGAGGCGCCTGATGTGAAAACGGCATTTGGAAGTCCTTACATTTCAAGCATGTCGGGCTTCCCCTCGTTCGACTCGGGGTGGCTTGACTTGGATCATTCCTGATTGATTTAGTCGGGATTGTCAACCTGACTAAATTAGTCGGGAATTAAATCTGAGAGACATTGATAAATATCCACCTCAAGATCAGCTCCTTACGATGCGTATTGGTCTGTCCGCGAGCGGGCTCACGGTGTGAGCATTGTTCCAACAAGGCCTGGCCAGCGTGCCCAGCAACAGTTCAGAAACCAAATATGCACAGCACCAAGAAAATAAATATGGAACCCCACAACCGTTAGAAATGGCTTTCAAACGGCATCTGGGCAGATAGAGCGCGTAGCAAAGTTCATGCAAACCCGCAGCGAATGGCAGCTTCGAGGCCGAACTTCTGAAATGCAGTAAACGTCTGCTATCGTGAGAACCTCACCTTCGACAAAATTGATCAAATGGCCGTTCTCATCACGGCGGAGGCGTTACGGCGCACTTCTCCATTTCGAATGGTGACTTGCCAAATCGCTTTTGGAAGGCCCAATCAATTGCTCCCTGCGGTGTATACCCTCTTACTGAAAATCTGGGGCACCACAATTGGGAGATGTTGTCGGCCTCGATCAATGAACGTGACAGATCCAACTGACACGATGGCGACGATCGTTTGAATTGATTGTAACGGCCGTTACAACTTTGACGCATTCGCTAAAACCGGTCTGGTCACGCCATCATTCCGCCATCAATCATGTAGACCGAGCCCGTAACAAAGGCGGATTCGTCGCTGGCGAGAAAGAGCATGATATTTGCGATCTCGTTGGCTTTTGCGTAGCGACCCAGCGGTATACTTGCTGTTAACGAAGCCTTAACTAAGTCCTCTGATCCCGGGGCGAGCCCTTCTTCCAAGCTTCGTATCATGCGACTTTCCACGGGCGAGGGATTAACTGTATTGACGCGAATGTTGTGCTCTGCAACCTCCTTGGCCGCGGATTTCATAAGACCAATGACGGCGTGTTTGCTTGTTGAATATGGTGCCAACCGTGCCCCGCCGTATGTCCCAGCTACGCTTGAAGTGATAATGATACTTCCGCCACCACGTGCCATTAGGGCCGGAATCGCGGCCTTTAGACCCAGGAACGGGCCTTTTACGTTCACCTCAATAACTCTATCAAATTGCGCCTCGTCGCAATCGATGATCGCGGCGACATCGCCCTCGATCCCGGCGTTGGCTAAAAAGATATCCACTCCCCCAAAACGCCGCGTGGCCTCCGTAACCATCGCGAAGTTATCCGCAGCGGACGTTACATCAGCGACAACATAACCGATCTTGTTGCTGCCAATCTCCAAACACGTTTCTGCCAATGCAGCTTCACACAAATCAGCCAACAAGACAGCAGCGCCTTCTTCCAAAAACCGTTTGGCAGCAGCCTTACCAATGTCGCCCGCACCGCCTGTTATTACCGCGACTTTACCATTCAGCCGGCCCATATTGTGTCCCATCCCAATTTTCAGATTCCGAATGTGCCGCTGCGTTCAGGCGTCACGTTGATGTGCGTCACAAATGCCACGCCAATAGGCGCATTCATCATTTGGCGCAGAAACTATCCTCTTTGGCATTTCTCCTGCCTGTTTTACCAAAACAGGTCCCCAAATGGTTTTGGCCGCTCTGTCCAGTGACCGACAATTCGGCCAAAAAAATGCTGCGCGGTGCATGAGTGCCCGAAACGCAGGAGGCGGTTTGAGGTCCTCATTGCCGATGTGCTATTCTACAGCACAGGCCTGTTTAGGAACGCTAACAGCTCCAACCTGATACCCGCCGCGCGCTGTGCAGCGGGATATGCAGATGCTACTGTTAGGCATATCAACCTCACAAAACGCTGCCAGTGATTGCTGTGCTAGTTGAATCGAGATTTCAAAAACGCAGCGACGCGATCGTGCGCTGCTTCAGCATCATCTGCAAGGCCGAGATAGTTAAAGAAGCCGTGGATCATTCCGGCGTATTCCACATACTCGGCTGCAACATTGGCGGCTGTTAACAGCGCAGCATAGGCAACGCCGTCATCCCGCAGGACGTCGCATTCTGCTGTAATGATAAGTGCGGGCGGCAAGTCAGCGTGGGACGGTGCGTATTTCGGGCTAGCGCGCCAATCATCGCGCATAGCCGTGTCTGGCAGGTAGTGATCCATGAACCATTCGACCGTTTTGGCCTCCAGAGCGCCGTACCCTGTGGCGTAACGTGCGTAGGATGCTGTGTCAAAACGGGCGTCGATTGTAGGGTAGATCAGGACTTGAGCCGCAATGGGTAAGCCTGCGTCCCGCGCCATAAGTGCTGCCACCGCTGCCAGGTTGCCACCAGCACTGTCGCCGCACACCACTAATTTTTTCGAATCAACTTTGAGGCTATTTGCGTTGGCAGACACCCATCGCACAGCATCAAAACAATCCTGACTTGCGGCAGGAAAGACGTGTTCCGGTGCCATACGATAATCAACGGAAACAACCGTCGCATTGCATTTCAACGCCAACGACCGAGCAACCGTATCATAGCTTTCGAGGCTGCCAATCACAAAACCACCACCATGGAAAAAGAGGATAACAGGGGAATCTGCATCCAGGTCGGGACGATAAACGCGAACCGGAACATGGCCAAAACCAGGGCCAGTGGTCGTGTTCGTCACCTCTGCAACGTGTGGGGGCGGTAGGCTTTCACGGCGGGCATCAGCCATGCCCTCCATTAAAGCGCGCGCATCAGAAGGGGAGCCCGCTTGAAATTTCGGCAAGTTAAGCGCCGCCATCGTGTCGAGAACAGTCTGGATTTGCGGATGGACGTCTTCTGGCATGATATCTTCCTTCATACGCTTGGTCGAAAAATGAGTGAGACTGAAGCGATGTCTTAGTCGGCAGGGTCACCGCGATAAACAAACTCCGCCCCGTTCAGGTCGATTGCGGGAAATGCGTTTTTGTCAGACCAATAGTCCTGCGAATGCTGCCATTCGGGACTTGCGCCACTTTTTGGCAGCAAATGCAAACCACGTTTCACATAGTTGGGGTTGAAATTTTCGTCGCCGACAAAGCCGCCGGTTTCCATTTCAGCATCCTGTGGGTTCGGTGCAACTGTAACAACCGCGGCCCCTCTCTTGTCCATATGGTCCAGCAACCGGCAGGTGAAATCAGCAACAAGATCGGCCCGCAATGTCCAGCTTGCGCGGAAATACCCGAACACCAGAACAAGGTTCGGCATACCCGTCAACATCATCCCCCGATAGGTCAGCGTATCATGCAGATCCACCAACTGGCCATCCACAGTGAACGCAATATCCCCCAGCGCATTCAGGTTGAAACCAGTTGCTGCAACGATCAGGTCAGCTGTCAATTCCTTTCCCGACTTCAACAAAACGCCGTTTTGCGTAAACCGTTCGATTTCGTCAGTGACAACCGTCGCGTCTCCAGCTGCGATCGTTTCAAACAAATCAGCATCCGGCACAAACGCAATACGCTGTCGCCAAGGGCGGTAGTCTGGCGTGAAGTGGGTATCGACGTCGTAGTCATCCCCCAAAACACCGCGCAACGCACCAATCAACTCCTGCTTCACAACCTCAGGCTCCGCCAAACAGCGTCGCGCAAACTCAGCGCCATTGAGCAATTGCTGTTTACGGGTGATCTCGTGGATCCAGGTTTCATCGACCTCGAGCGTGCGCAGTTGGTCCGCAATCTCGATAGCATTGCGTCCGGTCATGAAAAACGTCGGCGAGCGCTGCAACATGGTCACATGCGCTGCTTTGCCGCTCATATTCGGAACCAGCGTCGCAGCGCTTGCACCTGACCCAATCACCAATACATTCTTG